>JAASSE010000149.1 GCA_021768055.1 Gammaproteobacteria bacterium
AACAGCTCTGCTCATCCTGTACAAATTAGGCAAATCGCCTTCATCAAAATAAAATGATTTCTTCTCCCCATAGATATCCAACGTAAGATTGTCAGAGAATTCCTTCAAGTAGCCAAAACCAACCCTGGCTTCCCTGACAGTCGGATGGCCTCTTGATGGGTTACTGAATGAAAAGCCGTTGACAAACCGGTTGTCTATGTAGATTTCACCCCAGCTTTCGTGTTCCAGCGCCAGTTTGAAGAAAATGCCCGCAAATGGATTGGAAACCGACGAATAACCGGGCTCTTTTGTTTCAGCCCAGGACCAGCCTGCAGAAGCCTGTATGTGGCCTGTTATGGCGTATGGCGACTTATCATTCCAGGTATAAATACCCGAGCGACCCGCACGGAACAGGGAAAGCTCAAGATAGTAATCCACTTCAAGTGGATCATCAGAGATATAACGAATGACGCCCAGCTCGACCAAGTCACTAGTTGCACGCAAGCTGCTGGTGTCTTCAATCTCTGGTTCATACAATGTCGCCCAAGGCGTGAACCCCAGCGCAATGTATTCAAGACCAGCTCCATCAAAACCGAAGCGGAGCTGGCCATCAACAAGCCCATAGAGGTATTCAGGTCGAGATGGCATTAAACAACATCGACGCCTCTCCGATGTTTCACCTGCTTCGCTTTTATGGATGTATTTACCTTCTATAAACAGTTTTGCACCTTCATATAAGGTATCGTTATTTGTCTTATCTTCATAAGCGAGCGCCGCTCCCAGAGAATTGTCTCGAACATCCCATGTTTCTGCATTCAGGCGCATAGAGAAAACGCAGGCTGCAACAAGCAACAATAAGCAAACTCGAACGATAATATGATCTTTATTGTTCATCGCGAAATTACCATCATCAACTACACAACTCATGCAGCCAATAATTACGATTTATTTTTATGGTGGAAACTGGGCCAGAATTTTCTCAACTGTCTCATTGATTTGCTTCGTTGATTTTTCTGGATCTGAGTGCTCAGAAACTTCTTGTGTACCGACACCGCGCCAGACCAGTCTATTGCCTTCTGGTTCTGTTACATCTATCAATAAAGTACCTTGATCATAAGCGCGAACGTGCGAGCCAGTACTTACACCTATACTACCAAAACGTCCATATGATCCACGGCCAATCGCTACACCACCAGTAACATTGCTGGTGCTAATCTTCTGCTCGACTGTCATATGGTAACTGATATAGAAATCCGGTATTCCTGTATCAACCATTTTGTATTGCTTTGCAGAAAGTGTGCTAACTATTGAGTTACGAATTCTCTGGTCAATCAAGTCATTATCTTTAAGACCGTATTCATCAATCTCATTTGGTTTCCAGTCAAATGTTTTCAGCGATGAAAAATTATATCCCTGATCATAATCCTGGCTCACCTTAATGCCAGAACAGGCAGGCAACATAATAAAACCCATTAGAAATATAATTTTGATGAAATCTTTATCAATCATGAATGGCTGTTACGATCTAGTGATCAGAAAATATTATTTTAATCGCGTCGGGACCGCTTGTGTAAATTCATGGGGTTAACACCATTATCTTAATTATTGTATTGAAATGACACAGGACATCACCGCAGTGTGATAAGTTACTGTAAAATCACGCAACTCTTAGACAATCACGAAGTAAGTATTATGTCCGATCAATTTCAGGCCGCCCAACTGCACATCCCCGGCGGAGTCAATTCACCGGTACGTGCGTTCAAGGGCGTCGGCGGCGACCCGGTTTTCATTCAGAAAGCCAGTGGTCCTTATATCTATGACTCCGAAGGCAAGGAATACATCGACTATGTCGGCTCCTGGGGGCCGATGATTCTGGGCCATACCCACCCCGAGGTGATTGCCGCGGTGAAAGCCGCTGCAGACAATGGCCTCAGCTTCGGTGCGCCCACTGAAATTGAAACCGTGATGGCGGACAAGGTGTGCGAGCTGGTACCTTCAATGGACCTGGTACGCATGGTCAGCTCCGGCACCGAGGCAACCATGAGTGCGATCCGCCTCGCCCGTGGTTATAGCGGCCGCGACAAGCTGATCAAGTTCGAGGGCTGTTACCACGGCCATGCCGACTCACTGCTGGTCAAGGCAGGCTCGGGCGCATTGACGCTGGGTACACCGAGTTCACCCGGGGTGCCGGCATCACTGGCTGAACACACCGTGACCCTGCCCTATAACGATCTTGCCGCCTTCAATGACGCGATTAATAAAATCGGTGGTGAAGTCGCCTGCGTGATCATCGAACCGGTGGCCGGCAACATGAACTGCATTCCACCGGTTGAGGGTTTTCTCGAAGGCATACGCGAAACCTGTAGTAATCACGGCATTGTATTAATCTTCGATGAAGTCATGACCGGCTTCCGCGTGGCACTCGGTGGCGCCCAGGCACACTATGGTATCCAGCCTGACCTGACCACACTGGGCAAGGTTATTGGTGGCGGTATGCCCGTCGGTGCCTTTGGCGGCAAGCGTGAGATCATGGAGCATATCGCCCCGCTCGGCCCCGTGTACCAGGCAGGCACGCTTTCAGGTAACCCCATCGCGATGACCGCCGGCCTGAAAACACTGGAGCTGATTTCGGCACCTGGGTTCTTCGACGTACTCACGGAAAAGGTTGAATACCTGACCAACGGCATTCACGCAGCCGCCCAGGCAGCTGGTATTCCAATGACTGTTAATCGCGTTGGCGGCATGTTCGGCCTGTTCTTCACCGACCAGCAGGTCACCAGTTTCGAGCAGGCCACACAGTGCAATATCGAGCAGTTCAAAAGCTTCTTCCACGGCATGCTCAATGAAGGTGTTTACATGGCACCGTCTGTCTATGAAGCCGGCTTTGTATCCAGTGCACACATGAATGCCGAACTGGATGATACGATTGAAGCGGCTAAACGTGTGTTGAAGAAGATTGCCTGACAGGTCATACCTCGTTTGAATACGGATACACAGCCGCTTGTCTCCATCATCGTACCGGCTTATAACGAGGACGCCGTCCTCGGTGAGTTTCATAAAACCCTGCACAAGGCACTTGCCGACACAGCTGTTGATCTCGAGATTATTTATATCAATGACGGCAGCACCGATAACACGCTGGATATCATCAACGGCCTGAGAAGCTCCGACAAGCGCATCACCCTGATTGACCTGAGCCGTAATTTCGGCAAGGAGATCGCGCTGTCTGCAGGATTGCACAAGGCGGCGGGTGATGCCGTGGTTATCATTGATGCGGACCTGCAGGACCCTCCCGAACTGATTCCCGAGTTAATTAAACAATGGCAGAACGGTTACGACGTGGTCTATGCAAAACGCACTCGGCGTGGCGGTGAATCACTTGTAAAAAAAGTGACGGCACATTTTTTTTACCGCATCATTCAACGCGTAGGCAAGTTCAGCATTCCAGAAGATACAGGTGACTTTCGCATACTCAGTCGCCGTGCAGTCAATGCAGTAAATGCATTCAAGGAACAGCACCGTTTCATGAAAGGCCTGTTTGCATGGATCGGCTACAAGCAGAAAGCGGTACATTACCAGCGCAGCCCGAGGCATGCAGGCAAACCGAAGATGGGTTACTGGCGCCTGTGGAACTTTGCCCTTGACGGCATCACCTCGTTCACTATTGCGCCGTTAAAGATCTCTACCTACATCGGCCTGGTTACCGCGCTGGGCGCTTTCGCTTATGGCATCTACATGGTTATCGATACCCTGCTGCACGGCAACCCGGTACCCGGCTATCCTTCGCTGATTGTTATCATACTCGTACTGGGTGGTGTACAGCTGATGGCGATAGGCATCCTGGGTGAATACCTGGGACGCATTTTCAACGAAACCAAACAACGCCCGCTTTACTTTATTAACGAATACCTGCCCAGCGAACAGGTCGCAGCAAGACAGTCCGACGACGCATAACAGCTGCCGACAGCATGAATACGACCAGACAATTCTTTTATTTCACTGGTCTCGGCGCAATTGGAACTGCGGGCCATTACGCCACGCTGATAGTACTGGTACAACTATGGCAGGTAGATCCGGTCATAGCCACGACATTCGGCTTTATCATCGGCGCCGTGATTAACTATATACTGAATTACCACATCACCTTTCAAAGTGACAAGCGCCACGTGGAGGCCCTGTCAAAGTTTTTACTGGTGGCAACTATGGGCGCCGGCATCAATGGGTGCATTATGTTTGTCGGCGTTGACAGGCTTGAAATCCATTATCTGCTGGCACAAATTATCGCGACCGGTATTGTTCTAGGCTGGAATTTTCTGGTAAATAAAATCTGGACATTCACTGATTGAGTTATTATGAAATGCTATATCTACCGCTGCTCGCGCAAGGAGGACATGTACATCTATCTCGCCGAGCAGGATGACTTCTCCAAGGTCCCGCCCGAGATCATGCGCGCCCTCGGCATCACCGAATTCGCCATGGAACTGGAACTGGATGCGGATACCCTGCTTGCCCGGGAGAATG
>JAASSE010000150.1 GCA_021768055.1 Gammaproteobacteria bacterium
ATAGGCAAGGTCAAGACCGCGTCACAAATGGTCGCGCTAGGTTTCCTGATCTTCAAGAACGACCTGCTCGGACTGCCCATTTACCAGGTGGGCCTCGTCCTGCTGATATTCGCCGCCTTCCTGACGATCATCTCGATGATCACCTACCTGTATGCCGCCAGGAGCACTATCAAAAACTCGTGATCGGGTGCGCCGCTAACACCTTGAAATGGCTTCTGTATCAGTCAAATCAAGCACATAAGTCTTGACACACCAGCCCTCACGGCTAGAATACCCCTCTGCTTGAAGCACGCGGGAATAGCTCAGTTGGTAGAGCACAACCTTGCCAAGGTTGGGGTCGCGAGTTCGAATCTCGTTTCCCGCTCCAATTTCATATTGAAACCCTGTTGAGCAGGGTTTTTTCGTTTACAGGCAAGCAAAATAGGTCGCTTTAAGCATCACGTGCGTGATAGCTTATTTAAACGTAACGAGCAAAGCAGCTTAGACAGGGCGGAATGGCAGAATGGCTATGCAGCGGATTGCAAATCCGTGTATCTCGGTTCGACTCCGGGTTCCGCCTCCATATCACAGTTACACTTCATATTGGATAAACATTAGAATAACCACCTTTCTCACCTTGCCCAGGTGGCGTTGTGGTAGACAGCAGCATTAAGAGCTGCCACTTCGAAAATTGGGTGATTTTGCTAACAAAGGCCATCTTGAATAAGCCCAGGTGGCGAAATTGGTAGACGCAAGGGACTTAAAATCCCTCGGTGGAAACACCGTGCCGGTTCGATTCCGGCCCTGGGCACCATTCCTCCCTGATCGTCATTTTTAAATCCGTGCTACGCGTATTCTATTCCTCCAAGTTTGACACACGTAAATGAAATGCGTGGTTTAACGCAGTATGTGCGTGGTTTAACACAATATAAATTGTAATGTGATTCATAACTGCATGATTATTCATGTGTTTGTAATTGGCATGAATCCTGTATGACACCCAAGAATATATAAAAAAAGGGGTTGCAGGATAATGAATAACTTAAGCAGAAAAGTAGTACAGGCAACATTGCACCGACTCTTGAGATCAGTGCATAGGGAATTTCCTGGTTTTCTGAAGGTGGCAGCCTTAAGTGTTTTCGTTGGTTCTGTTCATGCCAATGTCTATGATGAACCCAGTCTCCATCCCGCAATTCCACTAGTTGATGAAAATGGCATCCACGTACTGGACAGCGGCAAACCCTACAGTAGCAGACAGAGTTGTGGCGGCTGTCACGACTATGAAATCATCACTCACGCCTTCCATATCGAGCAGGGTCGTGATGAAACCAGCGACGACTTCGGCGAAAAGCGTGGGCTTCCACAGTTAGTTGGTCCCGGTTATTTTGGCGGTTTTAACTGCATGGGTGGCAGTAATCCAACCAACCTCGCGAAAAAATCCAATACGAATGCTGCAAATTTTGCTGACTACGGTTCACCCGGTATCGTTAAGCGTTGTGCCACATGCCACTCTGGTGGTGGCTGGATGGAGAAAGACCGTAACGGCAGACGCTACGACGAAACTAACCCGGCCACTGTAACCAACCTCGATGGTGATTATTTCAACCGGGGTACCGATAGCGACAACAATCCAGCTGATATATCAGTGGTCTCCCAGTGGGACTGGAAAAAAAGCGGCGTGGTTGAGAACGACTGTCTCCTTTGTCACCTCGACCTTAGCACCCTGAAACGCTTTGATGATCGTCTGGCGCTGCAGCCGGGACGGCATGACCCACCTGGACTGATCACTAATCCGGCCACACTGGCGAGTAAATTACGCGTCGAACTGATCAAGAGAGGCCTCTTCCGCTACGGCAACACGGCCATACTTGAATATCTCAACCTCAATACCACTACAGACCCGGCACTCGATCTGGCTCCGGCTGAATTCACACGTACCGACAGTGACAGTGATGGTGTGGTTGATAATAGTGACCTTGACCTCGACACTGCCGGGCTACCGGTCATTAACTGGAATGCAGCTGCCTTTGATGCAAACAAAAAAATATCGATACCGATGCTTCGATTCGCTGCCAATGACAACTGCATGGCATGCCACCGTACCAGCAATTCCCGTCGTGGTTTTTACGGTTTTGGTGAAGGAGCGGCCGCCACCTACGATGAGAACGATGGCACCCTGATCGAAGATTACCGTGATGATGTCCACAAGGGCAAAGTGTGGACCGAAGCAGGGCAGTCACGCACTATCGAAAACTGCAATGTTTGTCATGCGCGTGAATACTTCAAGCCAGCTTCGGACAATGTCAATCTGGATGCGAGTCATAGTTTCCTGAAAGGAAACTCCGATATGGACGTACGTAATGACCTGGACTTTAACCCCAATGCCAAGTCATGCGAGTACTGTCACAACGATGCGCCCAATTCTAATATTGCGAATCCGAATGGTTATGCAGACATGCTCTCGGCCCACGAGACCCGGTGGAAACTGGGTGGTGATATGTCCGGCTATCCGCAGGATGCGTTAACACGTATCACCCAGACGCACCTGGATGTGATCAGTTGCCAGGCCTGTCACATCACAGGCAAGAGTACCTTGTCACATGGTCATGAAGTTCCCCTCATTCCCATGTACCGCTACCGTGAGGCAGAGGATGGGAAGCTCAAGATCGTACCCTACAAACCCAAAACACGTACCTATTGGCAGGATAAAAACAGCGGCAGGGTACTGAACAACTTTGAAACAAAAGAAGTAGCAGTTAATACCAGACCAACAAATTATGAAGAGTTTGTGGCACTGAAAAAGGCCTATGACGCATTACTGCTGTCAAAGGGTGTAAACAACCCGGATGTGGCGATGGTGGTTGCCGAAATAAACCAGTATCTTATTTCACACAACACCAGTCCTGCAGTATCCTCGGTGCAATGTGAGGAATGTCATAACACCAAATCAGACGGTTCATTCAGCTCACTGGTCTCCAATGATGGTCTTCTGGGGGGAGCGCATACCCAGGTGGTAACAACCGTAATCGATCCCCGTCTGGTTGAAGAGGGAATGATTGTCTTCAATATGCCCTATATGAAGATGGACGCGGCCACAGGTCTGGTCACCGAAAATACCTCTGACATTCTTTCCTACTCCATCGTCGATCCTTCTATGACCGCACTTAAATCGGCAACAGCCGATATTGCAACCTGTGCAATGCAGATGATGACGATTTCAGATGCCCTGATGGCTGCTGATGTTGCCGATAATGACGCTCAGCTGCTGCAGTCTCTGTTCAGTGTCGCTAGCGTTTATCTGTATCAACCCAGTTATGGTGATCCGGTTTTACGCGAAATCGCCATGATTGTTGAGTCAAACCAGCAAACCGACCTGCTGTTTCCCGGCTACACCATGCGTTTGGCTATAGCTGATGCTGATATAGCGGCTAACGCGGCAGGTGCTGGCATGGGTGGAATGGTATCTGGCGTGTTCTCGCTGGAAGCAATCGACCCAACAGGCGCACTGGTATCCAGCTTCAACGGTGAACAGGTGTTGGTAAAACTGCCATACAACGGCAGTAATACAAATCCCGAGGAGATAAAGGTCATCACATCTTCCGATGGCACTGCCTGGACGACGCTCGCCAGCGATATGATCAAGATAATCCGCCCTCAGACTGCATCGGCAAGCGGCTATGTGGTATTCCTTACCGATCACTTCAGCAACTATGCGTTGGCTGATTCAACTGTAGCCGCCAGTATTACAACTGATACGACCGCCAGTGCTGAATCAGGTGGTGGTGGCAGTATGAACTTATTGTTATTGCTGCTCAGCCTGATTGTAGTCACCCGCCATCGAATACACATAAAAAGCGATCAGGATTTCTGTTGAGAATATCCAGGGAGGCGCCACGAGAATTCACTCGTGGCGTCATTCCATCGTTAGCCACGAAAAACTTGAAGCTGAACATGAACATGATTCAACAACACAAGCTTATAACGAGAATTGCACCTTGGTTTGCCGGCGCCTCGTTTGCCGTTGCCCATATCAGTGCCTCAACAAACTGCACTGTTAGCAGAGAAGGGCGCTGTTCCGCCTGTGGCAGCTGCGCTGTTGCATTAGCCACTCTGGTGACCTGGGCAGTGCTGAAAAAACGTAATGTGGACACTGACAGCAACAGCAAAAAACAGGTTTAAAGTCCGTACATGGTCGTTCCTGCTCATCATGGTTTTATCAACGACGAACAATTCTCATTCCGGGTTATATGGAAGTATTGACGCCCGCGTACAGACAGACAACCTTTTTGCAGAACCAGATAGTTTTATTGAAGAGCTGGCAAATGTTACATATGTTGATAAGCAGTATGGAGTATCGTCAAGCCTGAGCTTCGCATTGCGTCAGGGTGATACGAATGAAGGCTACCTCTACCAGTTGTATCTTGAAAAAGATCTGGGTCAGAACTCTTCGGTCACACTTGGACGCATGCAACGGGCGGATGGTCTTGGCTTCTACATCCTGGATG
>JAASSE010000151.1 GCA_021768055.1 Gammaproteobacteria bacterium
AAGGATAATTCCAGTCATATTTCTTGAGCCATGAGTTTACGTGCCAGTCACCATCAATATGGAACCGGGTCTCTGGAATACCTTTTATATCACCATGCTTGATGCTGATATTGATCGGCTGGCCATAAAACTCGCCCGTGATCCCCTCTCCCTCCACGCTGTTCATGGTAAAGGACATTTTCCCGTTTAAACCGGTAAGCAGGTAATCTGTTACCGGAAAGAAAACCTCATTGTCCCTGAATATAATATCGCCTTTAACTGTCAGCTCTTCACCCGGTTTTTCTCTTCTTTCGCCTAACGGCACATTAACGTCAAGATTTATCTCAGCAATACCTCTTGCCTGAAAATGTTCTACCGGCCTGCCCAACACACTATCTAGTCCGCTGTTCCAGATATACTGCTGCAGTTCCTCTGCTGGCGCTGTAACACGTCCATTAACATTCAACAACGCATTCTTCATATCCGGTATTTGTGCATTCATAACCGCCTCACCGCCGTGGTCCTCAACGGAATGCATATTTTCCACCATCAACGATGCATTATGAAACCTTACCGTACCGCTTGCATTTTCCACATCAGGCCAGCCATCAAGAAAATGCAGGCTGCCGTCTTCAACATCAAACAACACTTCCATTACACCTTCACTGTTATAGAACGGAAAGTCGTTGGCAGTCCCATGAAAAATAAAACTGCCGGCAGGTACGTAGCCACCAGTAAATGCATCATCAAGCCAGTTAACCAGCTCTTCTGATAAATATGATGCAGGTAAATACCTGTGTACAAACTCAGCATAACCATTGGCGATATTGGTTTGCATATCAAGGTAAACTTTTTTATCCGCCGAGATTTCCGCTTGCAGGCGGGTGACGGTATCCACACGATCATTTGTAGCGGCCAGCTGTTCAGAATGCAGTGTTATAACACCATCAACAATACTGACGCCAAGGTCGCCTTCAATGGAATCAAACTGCAAAGGCCAGCGAAACACTTCACCAATGGTAATCCGGCTGTCGTCGGAGACAAGGTTTAGCCCTGCTTCATTACCATCAATATTAATGTGTCCATCTACACCGTGTAGAGCTATATTTTGTTCAGCAACACGAAATCCCACATCTCTGAAGGCAGTTTGCAGATCAAGATCCAGCTCTTCACCCTCGCTGAATAGCGCTTCGAAATTATATAACTCGGCTGATAATTCATAGGCTTTAATATCTGCGAGTGCTTCCGGCTGGAATTCTGCCGGTAGAATATCAACTAGTGGTATCAGGTCATGTAACTTCACATAACTCGCCAACACTCTCCAGTCGTCTTCATGCCGTGCAACTACGAAATCCGAGCGCTTGTGCCATATGCTGTCTCTTTGTTCAAGCAGAGTATCACGCACATCGAGCCGCCAACCTTCATTCAAATCACGCCAGTAAAAATTTGTGGCCAACAAGTCCGCTGCCCAGGATTTTATCTGGTCGTCCTTGTTCGTTAGCACCAGGTCCGTTGCATACAAATCTCCCGCAAGCCTCGATACTTTAAGATTATTGAAATGCAACCAGACGCCCATGTCTGCCATACCGCTCGCCAGAATAAAATCCTTGATACGTGTTCTGCTTACCCAGTTCTCCAGTACGAGATCCTTGCCGCTGATATGAACCATTCCTTCAAGACTGGATATCTTCCTGTAATCACCGCTTATTTCAGCCACCAGTCGCAGTGAATCCCCCAGGTCATCGGGCAACCTGAGCTCTACTTCAAGATATTGTGTGCCCAGAAAATTCTCCAGCAGTACAGTTACATCGTGGAGATCCATGTTCCGGCTTTTACCGGTGTAATCGCGCCAGTAGATATGGCTATCAATGAGTGCTACATTGGCGGCTAGTATTGCTTCAATCAGGTCTTCAGAAGCCTCGGTAGATTCTCCCAGCTGTATTTCTATACCCTGTATGACCCATTTTCGATCCGGATGCCTCTCTATGGTGAGTTCGGCACCGTGCAGACTGACGTTGCCTACCATGGGCATCATCAACCGTATCGATTCGAGATATGCGAGTGAAAAATTAGCCTCCCGCAGATGCAATAACTCATCAACACCATTCTCTTCATAAATGACAAGATCAAGCAGTTTCAGCCTGGGTGTTAACCAGTACATATCAGCATCGAGAGAACCGATACTGACGGGTAGGCCTATCTGACTGGAGATACCCTGTTCAATTTCTGCAACATAACCCGTTGCATGCGGCAGCATCGCACGCAGAACAGTAAATGCAACAGCCAGCGTGATCAACGTGACTGCAACAGCAGAGATCAGGAAGATGCGGGTTTTTCTAATCCAGCCCATTAAAAGAATTCATTTATGTAATGACAGCTCGTAATGACGTAATTCACATGATCACGACATCGTACTGTTCCTGGGTGAACATCGCCTCAACCTGAAACTTGATAGGTATGGAAATAAAATCTTCCAATTCTGCAAGACTACCTGATTCTTCATCGACCAGCAGATCAACAACATCCTGTGAAGCAAGAACCAGCAACTCCTTGGCATCGAACTGCCTGGCTTCACGCAGGATCTCCCTGAATATCTCGTAACAGACTGTTTCGGCTGATTTGACGGTGCCCCGTCCTTCACATGTTGGACAGACTCCACACAGCACATGTTCCAGACTTTCACGGGTACGCTTTCTCGTCATCTCGACCAACCCCAATGTCGATACCTCGCATACCTGGGTACGTGCGTGGTCCTTTTCCAGCGCCTTTTCCAGTGCCCGCATCACCTGGCGTTTGTGTTCCGGTTCAATCATGTCAATGAAATCGATGATCACAATACCGCCCAGGTTTCTTAAACGCAGTTGCCGCGCGATAGCTTGAGCTGCTTCAAGGTTTGTCTTGAATATAGTCTCTTCAAGATTGCGGTTTCCGACAAATGCACCGGTATTCACATCGATGGTTGTCATCGCCTCCGTCTGGTCCAGGATCAGATAGCCGCCGGACTTGAGGTGCACTTTCCGTTCCAGCCCTTTTTGTATCTCTTCTTCGACACCATGCAGATCAAAGATAGGCCGCTCTCCGGGGTAGTGTTCGATAACATCGGCAACTTCGGGCACATATTTATGTGCGAATTCACCCATGGTTGCATAGGTTTCTCTTGAATCCACGCGTATCTTCTCGAGGTCCTCGTCGACCATGTCCCGTAATACGCGCAGATAAAGCGGCAGGTCTTTATGTACCACGTTGCCCGCCTCAACTTCCTTTTCATTCTGTTTGACGGTTTCCCATAACCGGTTCAAATAAGTCACATCACTTGCAATTGATTCCGGTGTTGCGACTTCCGCAGCAGTACGGATGATATAACCGCATCCTTCCTGACGGTTTTCCGTGGACAGCAACATGTTTCGCAAACGTTCGCGTTCTTCTTCATTCTCGATACGCGACGAAACACCGACATTGTCGGAATTGGGCATGAACACTAGATAACGGGAAGGTATGGTGATATTGGTGGTCAAACGTGCGCCCTTGGTGCCCATCGGGTCCTTGATAACCTGCACCAGCAGTTCCTGCCCTTCTTTCAAAACCTGGTTAATGTGCAGATTGTTTGCTTCACCGTTAGGTTTTGAATGAGCGACGTCGGAAACATGGAGAAAAGCGGCGCGCTCCAGCCCGACTTCGATAAAGGCTGCTTCCATTCCAGGCAGAACGCGGGCCACCCTGCCCTTGTAGATGTTGCCAACCAGTCCCTTGCTGCGGCGGCGTTCAATATAAATTTCATGAACCATGCCGTTTTCAAGAATCGCGACACGTGTTTCCTGAGGCGTGACGTTGACGAGTATTTCCTTACTGATAGACATTGCAGCTGTCCCGTTAACAATTAGATTCGGAAGGAAACACCACAGGCCGACAGCAATTGCACTGTCTCGTACAGCGGCAAGCCCATCACACCGGAATAACTGCCATCCAGTCGTTTGATAAACCGACCGGCGATGCCCTGGATTGCGTAGGCGCCGGCTTTATCCAGCGGCTCACCGGTCGCTATATAGGCATCGATCTGTTGTTCCGAAAGCTCTGTAAACTCGACCTCGCTGCTGCTCAGTGCTGACTTTTCACACCCGGCCGTGACCACGGCGATCGCTGTGTGGACCCTGTGTTTCTTTCCTGAAAGTCTAGCTAAAAAAGCCGCCGCCTGCCCAGCGTTTTCGGGCTTGCCCAGTGATTCACCGCCAATTTCAACGACGGTATCGGCGCCCAGCACAACCAGCTGTGCATCCTGCAGCGACACTCGCCGGTATCCCTCGCGCGCTTTCTCAAGCGCCAGGCGGTTGACATGTTCGATCACGGCTTCACCCGCACGCATGGATTCATCCAGGCCCACGGGGTGAACACGATGAGCGATACCGATCTGGTCGAGCAGTTCCCGCCTTCTCGGCGAAGCGGATGCGAGTACAATTTCAGCAGTCATTCAGGCGCGGTGATAGGGATGATTGTTCAGGATGGACCA
>JAASSE010000152.1 GCA_021768055.1 Gammaproteobacteria bacterium
ATCAGGCAGCACATGTCATTATTCACGCCGAGGATGTGCGGTATCCATGCGATGTTGGAGCGTAGTAGCCGGGTAAAACTTTTCTGGGTCATGTGCAGCGTTAAGGTGCCGGGCGTATGGTGGTGATGACGCACTGACTGCAGCGGCAGATGCAGCATGACTTCCTTGCCGGATTTGATGGCAGATTCTGCCAGCTCCGTCGCGAATACCGTATGCGGCAGTATCGCCAGGGTCAACGCGGCCGGGATAGCCACGGCCTGCTGGCCATGCTCGAGATTGTTGCCGAGGTCGTCAATGATGATGCTGGCAAGCTTGTCCGATTCTGCACGCGCTATTCCAGCAGACATAAAAAAGGCGACCAGTAATATTAAAACTACTGGTCGCCTGTATGGATTAGGCAGCATCAGATAATGAGCATTTATCCGAGCCTCATGAACGACTCAGAATGCTCAGACCTTTCAGTAATAACAATGCTTCATGCAACTGATAGTCTTCAGTGGCCAGCAACTTGCCATTCTCTTTTTCCTCTTTAAACTTCTCATCGGCTTTCTCGATTTCCTCATCGCTCTTGGTCGTGTTGCTGATATGATCGCGCAAGTCAGATTCCTTGATGCGTGTAACTGAGCTTTCATCGGTTGAAGTCACTGTGTATTTATCAAGCACAATGTCGGGCGTAATACCATCACCCTGGATAGACCTGCCTTTGGGCGTGAAATAACGTGCCGTGGTAATTTTAACCGCACCACCGCTTCTCAATTCCTGGATTGTTTGCACGGAACCCTTGCCGAAAGATTTGCTGCCCATGACGATGGCGCGCTTGTGGTCCTGCAGTGCACCGGCAACGATTTCAGAAGCGGATGCCGAACCGCCGTTGATCAATACCACCACCGGTGCACCGTCGAGTACATCACCCGGCTTGGCATTGTATTCATAATGTGAATTATCGATACGGCCCTCGGTGTAAACCAGTTTGCCTTTGTCGATAAACAGGTCGGAGACCTCCGCTGCAGCATTAAGAACCCCGCCGGGATTGTTGCGCAGGTCGAGCACCACGCCCTTGAGATTGGCCTTGTTCTCTTCTTTCAGCTTGTTAATGGCTTCAAGCAACTGCGGTGCGGTTCTGGACTGAAAGTTACTGATGCGGATATAGCCATAACCCGGATCGAGCATACGGCTCTTCACGCTTTTCACCTTGATGATGTCGCGGGTGACGACAAAACTGAGCGGTTTGTCGACGCCTTCACGCACCACGGTGAGCTCGATGTCCGTGCCGGGTTTTCCGCGCATGATCTTGACCGCGTCATTCAGCGTCAGGCCCTTCACGGTTTTATCATCCAGTCGGATTATCAGGTCGCCGGCTTTCAAACCCGCTTTATAGGCCGGGGTATCGTCAATCGGTGATATGACTTTGACAAAGCCATCTTCCATACCCACCTGGATGCCGAGGCCACCGAATTCGCCGGAGGTGCCGATGCGCAGTTCGTTGTATTCATCCGGATTGAGATAGGTGGAATGGGGATCGAGACCCGACAGCATGCCACGAATAGCGTGCTCGAGCAGGGCCTCGTCGGTGACATCTTCCACGTAATCCGATTTGATACGCGAGAAAATGTCTGAAAAATTACGCAATTGATCAAGCGGCAGGCCATGGTTTTCTTCCTTGTTCGCCAGCACGTTGCCGGTTAGGGATGCGGTTATCCCCAGAAATACACCAAAAACCAGCGCCAGTGCGGTCTTGAATTGTTTATTCATGAATCTCTCCAGGCCACTGCGGCCTTACATCAATACTATAGTCCAGTTGATCATAATTCGTCGCTGGACACACCATTATATTATAGAGCCGGGCGAAACCAACTTGTTCCCGCAATCGGCTCAGCGCAGGCTGGCAGTGTGTTTGACTTTGCGCGAGCACCAGCTTCCGGGATTGACCGGCTTGCCGCGCGAACGGATCTCGAAATACACGCCGGGCAAGGGTTGGCCACCACTATCTCCTATAGTGGCGATGATTTCACCAGAATCAACCCAGTCACCGGCCTGCTTGAACAGTGATTCATTGTGCCCGTAGAGGCTCATGTAGCCTTCGCCATGGTCAATAATTGTAATAAAACCAAAGCCTTGTAGCCAGTCCGCGAAGGCGACGCGGCCATGGCTGACGGCGCGGACCGGGCTGCCATAGGCGGCGCCGATGAGCACGCCCTTCCACTTCAGGTCACCCTGGTTGCGGGGCTCCCCATAGGTGGCCAGAAAGGGTCCTGATACCGGCCACGGTAATTTGCCTTTTTGCTGCTTGAACGGCCGCCGGTCGGACGGGCTTTGCGGAATGTCGGCAAGCAGCTCGCCCAGTGACATCAACAGATTCTCTATACGGCTGCGGCTCTGTTCCAGCCCGGCCAGGTTCTGTTCCTGGTCGCTGATTTGCTGTTCCAGCCGTGCCAGCAGCTGGTTGCGTTGCAGGCGCTGGCGCAACAGGGCCTGTTTCTGGTTTTTTCTCCTGACCAGCGATTGCTTGTGTTCATCCAGCGCCTGCGTGAGCTTCTTTTCGAGGCGCTGTTTCTCGTTGATGCCGTCCATGAATTCACTGATCTGCTGTTCACGGGCCCGGTTCAGGTAGTCGAAATAGATTATCACGCGTCCCATTTCCGCCGGGTCCTGCTGGTTAAGCAGCATTTTGATCTGCTGTTGATGGCCGATGGCATAGGCGGCACGCGCCTGTTCAGCCAGTTTTTGCTGTTGTGAATCCAGTCGTGTCTGCAGCTGACCGAGATCAGTGCGCAGCGTAGACATTTCCCCGTTCAGCGTGTTGATGCGGCTCTCGGTTTTATTGAGCGCCCGTGTATTTTTACTGATGTCGCTTTCCAACTTTTTCAGATCGGTAATGACATTGCTGCGCTTGTAGCGCGTGGATTTAAGATGCTCCTTTACCTTGCCGATGCTCTGGTGCAGACGGTCCAGCTTTTTCTGGTAATGCTGGTAATCCTGATTCTCATCAGCCTTCGCGGGAGACTGAAAAAAAAGCAGCAAAATTAACAGGATACGAAAGCTTTCGCGGCTACTGGTTTGTCGGCTCATGTAGTTTTATAGAGTCCCTGAACGCCATCAGCGGCAGTTTACCGCAGCAAAAATTGATAAAAAAATGCCCGGTTTCAGATAATCGGTGTATTTTTTCTATAAAAATTGTGTATTATTCTATCGCTGTTTACTTATATAATTATAAATATAAAGAACGTTTTACAGGTAACACCAAAGATGAATGTAGTTAATCTTGAAGAGCCCATGTTGATGACCCGTGAGGAGGACATCAACCGCGCTTCCCGCTCCCTCAAGGCCATGTCTCATCCATTACGATTAAAAATTCTGTGCACCCTGGGCGACCAGGAAGTGAGTGTACAGGATATCGTTGAAGCCGTGGGAACCTCACAAAGCAACATCTCCCAGCACCTTGCGATTTTGCGCGACAAGGGAATCCTTGCTTCACGCAAAGATGCCAACAAGGTTTATTATCGGGTCGGAGATACACGAACATTACGCCTGATCGGTATGATGCAGGAAGTGTTCTGTTCATCGAAAAAGATTAACGAATAGATCCGGTCGGGCCGCTGCCTGATAGCCTTATTCCGTGACTATGGATCAATTGATTGAATTCGTCGGAAACCATGCGTTTCTGTCCGCTGCCTTCGCCGTGGTACTGGTCATGGTGATCAAGGCGGAAATCGACCATCAATCGGGCAGGGCATGGCAGCTCGATCCGACCGCGGCCATTCGCCTGATGAATAATGAAGATACCGTGATACTGGATGTGCGCGAAGCAAAGGACTTCAGTACCGGCCATATCAAGAACGCCAGGAATATTCCGTTGCTGTCCATCAAGGACAGGCTGACAGAAATATCCGGCAACAAAAACAAAACCATTCTGGCCTACTGCCGCAGTGGCAATATATCCGGCAAGGCCTGTAGAATCCTGAAAAAATCAGGATTCAACAATGTGCACAATATCAGTGGCGGCATCATCAACTGGCAGGAGGCCAACCTGCCGCTAACGAAAAAATAATTCACAGAGAGTTTATCCAGAGACACCATTATGGCTGAGGAAAACGACCAGGCCCAGGGCCAGACAGAGGGGCAACCCAACGAACAGCATTTTGCAATTCAAAAGCTGTATTTAAAGGATGTTTCATTCGAGTCACCCAATACGCCGGAAATGTTCGCGAATGGCAGCGACTGGACACCGGAGGTGAATGTACAGCTCAACAGTTCAAATTCACAAATCGCGCAGGACACATACGAAGTCGATCTTAAAATCACCGTGACTGCGAAGCAGAGCGAGAAAACCGCGTTTCTGGTTGAGCTGACCCAGTCCGGCATTTTCACCATTGCCGGCTTCACCCCGGAAAATCTGGCCGGCATGCTCGGTGCGTTTTGCCCTGAAACCCTGTTCCCGTTCGCTCGTGAAGCCATTG
>JAASSE010000153.1 GCA_021768055.1 Gammaproteobacteria bacterium
CAATAAGCTCTGCATGCGCACCCTGATCCGTTATGCGTTTCAGAATTCTCTGAGAATCCATTTCTTCAGGATTATATTGCACAACGGTCAAATGCGGCGTCTTGACGGAACCATGAACACTAACAACTCCATCCAGAGCACGAAGACTGTCCTGTATTTCTATTCTCTGTTCGGGGCTCAGGTTTTCATCGATATGCACAGTAATATCAACAAGATTGATATCCATAGCTTACCTCCTATATATCTAGTTCACTAATAACACACTCGTGATATTTCGTACTGGATTCAGTTTATATGACAGTATTACAGAGGCCTTTGTTCTAGGTCAAACTATCGCCTCGTTTTCTGGCTAAGCAGGCATAACCATTAACAAACGTAAGACTCGTACGTATATTCGGTTTTGTTAATGGAGACGCTATCCCCTAACCCACAATGTATGCTTACACTGCGTTCTAAATAGATTGATAATTGAAGGTCTGAAAAGGGTCGTTAGGAGGCCCTGGAGCTAGAATTGGCCCATTCTCAATCCGAACTTCCGAGAGCGTACAAAAACGGCCCCGAAGGAGCCGTGTAGAATTACTCGTTTTAATATCTATGCTTTCTTGCGTTTCGCTACTCCAGATTATTTCAGGGCTTCGCTGGTTATCGATTTAAGCCTGCCATTGACTTTTCCGACGACCTTATCCTTGCCCTGGATGTTGTGGCGGTCCTTCAAGTAATCGGCAGTGGTATAGGCAACCCAGACCTGTCCGCTCTTGTCTTCCCAGGATATTACTCTCAAGGGTAAATCCAATGCGACCGTCGGCGAAGATGCTATCAATTTCGGCCCAGCACGTCCTTTTCCGAAAATCACTATCTGAGTGGGTTTGATGTTCACATCGATTTTATCGCCCATTTTTTTGAAATCTTCACGCGCCCAGATCCTCATACCCTGAGATATAGCAGTTTTTTCCACACGATCCATCGTCTCGTCTACACTGTACTTGCTCTTGAGTTTAACGATACCGGCATCCCCTGCGACTACAACTGAAGAAAAGAGGGCCAGCATTACTACCAGTATTGCTTGTTTCATCTGAAATTCTCCTGGGACGGATCCATGTTATAAAGTTGTCACACGCCCCCTGTTCAATTGACGTGATGTACCTTATACAGCCAACCTGTTTTGGTAAAAATTAATACTACCTTGTATGAATATAGCCACGGAATGACAGATTCTGTATCAGTACATAAATAATAATAAGAACACTGTTTTGAAAGTCCAGCTAAATATCCCTTCTTTCCTCAAATGCAGATCTTGAATTAGTATTATTCCAGATTAGTATTAATCTAAAACGCAGCTTTAAAATTATTAACTGGCATTAATTACATTCAAAGCATTGATCAATGCACACCTATATCGTCTGCCGATGTCCATCCGGTTTCCACGCCGGTGCGATCACGTTGGGCATATCGGAACGCTCCAGTAAACGCGCAGGTGATACAGTGAATTCACCATAGCGGCGATTGATGCTGTCCATCGCCTGGTGCAACATTTTTTCCTGCAACTGTTTTTCAGGATCGTCGGCAAACATGTCGAGCTGCATTGATTCGGGTTGCGGGTCCAGCGCGGTGACCTGGATCTGTCGCGCACCCTCCCCCTGCCAGGCCAGTTCCAGCACTTCGCGACAGTAATTGTAAATCTTGCGGTGATCGTTGCTGAAAAACGGCAGGCGCACCTTGTCGCCGACCCAACCGACCTGCAAACGCAAACCGACCCAGAAGGTGCGTGCTTCAAAACCGTGGCGACGCAGGCGCGCACCCACCTTGCTGCACATGTGTTGCAAATACGTTAACACTACGTCACGTGACCGCGTGTTCGGCGGCATCACCTTGCCATGACCGATCGACTTGGGCGCGGCGACATCAGGATGCAACGGGTCCGGGTCTGCGCCCTGGCACATGTACCAGATGCGTCGACCCGGATTGCCGAAGCGCCGCGCCAGAATACTGATCGGCAGCTTTTCCATATCGCCGCATACTTTCACACCGTAATCGGCGAGAAAACGGCCGATGCCTTCGGCGATGCCACACAGTTCGGTTACCGGCACATCACGCAAACGTTCCTTTGCCTCCCACGGCGGTATCACGGTAAAACCGTTGGGCTTGTTCAGCTTGGCGGCGAACTTTGCGGTGGTCTTGTCACCGCTGACACCGATCGAACACAGCAGGCCCGAGGCACGATACACCGCCTGCTTTAACAAACGCGCAATGCGCACCGGTGAACCGTACAGACGCTGGCATGCAGTCATATCAATAAAGGCTTCATCAACGGAAAACACTTCCATGTCGGGGCACACATCGTTCAATGCCTGCATGATGTTGGTCGACACCCTGGCATATACCTGCGGCCGTGCCGGACGCTGTACCAGGTTCGGGCACAGTTGCCGTGCCTCCTTCAAACGCATACCGGTATGCACACCCTGCGCACGCGCCTCGTAGGAACAGGTGATCACGCAACTGCCACGCAGGCCGTTGGTGATCGCAATCGGCTGGCCCAGTAAGGATGGAAAGTCACGCTGATCGACCGATGCAAAAAATGCATTCATGTCGATCAATGCGATTGCGCGTTTCCAATGTACAGGACAAACCAGTGGCGAGGTACGAGGGACGAGGGACGAGGAAGAAACTGTAGTCATAAACTAACACCTGTCTCCGTCATAAATGAGTGCAGAATGAAAGCGTCGTGAGCGAAGATCAGACAAGGCAAACGGCTGCGCAAAAGCGGAGTTTATATACAAATAAATGAGCATTTTAAGCAGACGTTTAACGCAGCATGGTCGAGCGCAACAGCTTTCATCAGTACTTGCGTAACTGGCCGATCAACACACCCTGTATCCTTATTCGGTGAGCTTCATACACCATCGGTTCCATCTCGGCGTTCTCCGGAATCAGCTTGATGTACTTGCCGCGCTGGCTGCGCTTGAACCGCTTCAACGTGGTTTCGCTTTCATCAATCAATGCGACGACGATGTCGCCGTCATTGGCGGTTTCGCGAAACTCGATAATCACGGTGTCACCGTCGAGGATGCCGGCATCGATCATCGAATCCCCTTTCACCTGGATGGCGAAATTATTGCTGCCAAAAAACTCGGTGAGATCAATTTCATCTCTCCCCGGGATCGCTTCGATCGGTTTGCCGGCAGCGATCCTGCCGAGCAACGGCAAGGTGGATTCGGGCCGGTACGGGTTCGGCCTGAGCAGGCGAATGCCGCGGTGTTTACCGCCGGCGTTTTCAACGTAACCCGCATCTGTCAGCGCCTGCACGTAACGGTGTGCAACGCCGCGCGAGGAAATACCGATGCCTTCGGCAATTTCCTGCAGCTTCGGCGGCACTGTGTGGATCGCGATGTAACGCTCGATGAAATCCAGCACCTTGCGCTGGTTGTCTGTCAGGGTTCGTGTAACCATGGCATCGATTATATGAGAACATAATGAGAACTTTCAAGTCGTGCTGAGAATGGAGCCCTATTTATAACGTATTGCGTTATATAACGTTATTCGTTATATTTAAATCATGACAACTCCGCATCCCGGAAAAATAGTGCTGGATCAGTACCTTAAGCCGAGCACGCTGAGCCAGAACCGGCTCGCGCGGGCGTTGGGGGTGCCGCCGCGGCGCATCAACGAAATCATTCTGGGCAAGCGCGCGATCACCGCCGATACCGCGCTCAGGCTCGGCCGCTACTTCGGCAACAGCGCCGCTGACTGGATGCAGCTACAGGCGGAATACGACATCGCGCAGGCACGGGAGAAAATCAGCGGTCAGCTTCAGCGGATACCGGCACTGCGCAAGGGTGAAAGCGAACTGGTAGCCGCCAAGCCCCTGATCGACGAACAACACCCCAGAACCAGCAAACCCAAACGCAATATCAAACGGCGGATGATGCGATGAAACTTAAAACCTTTCCCAGCCCGTGGCAGCGGCAGGCCAGTAAAACCATTTACGACAATCCGTGGCTGCGCCTGCAGGAAGACGAGGTCATCAATCCGGGGGGCGGCCTTTCGCATTACGGCAAGGTGCTGTTCAAGAACATTGCGATCGGCGTGATTCCGCTGGATGAAGCCAACAACACCTGGCTGGTCGGCCAGTACCGTTACGTACCCGACTATTATTCGTGGGAGATTCCGATGGGCGGCGGTCCGCTGGATACCGACCCGCTGATATCGGCCAAACGCGAACTCAGGGAAGAAACCGGCTTAGTCGCGACGCAGTGGCATGAGTTGATGCAGCTGCACACGTCAAACTCCGTCACCGATGAACGCGGCATCGTCTACGTAGCACGCGACTTGAGCGAAGGTGATACCGCGTTCGAGGAAACCGAGGAACTGCATGTGCACAAGCTGCCGCTGGATGAAGCGGTGCAGCGGGTCATGGATG
>JAASSE010000154.1 GCA_021768055.1 Gammaproteobacteria bacterium
AGGGGCATGCATATCAGGCCGAAAACGGTGACGTTTATTATGACGTCAGCACGTTTGAGAACTACGGCCAGCTGTCCGGCAAGCAGCTGGCAGACCTGCGCGCCGGAGAGCGGGTCGCAATCGATGAGCACAAGGATGATCCGCTCGATTTCGTGTTATGGAAGGCCGCCAAACCGGATGAGCCCTCGTGGGATTCCCCCTGGGGACCGGGTCGACCGGGCTGGCACATCGAGTGTTCGGCGATGTCGACCGCGTGCCTGGGCAATCACTTCGATATCCACGGCGGTGGGCAGGACCTGCAGTTCCCGCACCATGAAAATGAAATCGCACAGTCGGAAGCGGCCACCGGTGAACATTTTGTCAATGTGTGGATGCACAACGGCTTTGTCAGGATCAAGGACGAGAAAATGTCGAAGTCGCTCGGCAACTTTTTCACTGTGCGCGACATACTGCAGTACTACAAGGGTGAAGAGATCCGCTATTTCGTACTGGCGAGCCATTATCGCAGTCCGTTGAATTACTCGGAGCAGCTGCTGGACAGCGCACGCGCGGCCCTGACCCGGTTGTACAACAGCCTGCGCGGCATTGAAGCGGAGACCGATGCCGAAGACGCTGATTACAGCGAGCGTTTTCATCGTGCCATGGACGATGATTTCAACACCCCAGAAGCCATCGCGGTACTGTTCGACCTGGCCACTCACGTCAACCGCGCGCGCGACGAAGACCCTGCAGAAGCATCGCGCCTGGCGGGCGTCCTGAAAAAGCTGGCCAACGTACTCGGGCTGCTCGAAGACGATCCTGAAGTCTATCTGAAAGCCGGGGTAGGCGAGGATGACAGCGAGCAGATCGAAGCGCTGGTGCAGCAGCGGCTGGAAGCGCGAGCCCGCAAGGACTGGGCAGAGGCTGACCGAATCAGGGATCAGCTAACGGAGATGGGGGTGGAGCTGGAAGATAAAGAAGGGAAAACTATTTGGCGTCGATCGTAAGAAGCCACTCAGGCGCCGCACTACTTCGTTACGAGCTCACTCAAAACTGCTCATTTACTCCTCTGTAAACTCCGCGTTTTTCGTGATCTCGTGCCTCGTATTGCACTCACCTGAATGACTTCAATAGCTGCATCGGAAGGCTTGTAACTGACTGAAAATAAATCTAGAATACGCGCCCTACAATTTGACTATCCTTGCTCCACCACGTTGATGGGGGGCTTTATCCAAGAGGACTATATAAATGCGTCACTATGAAGTCGTATTTCTGGTGCACCCGGACCAGAGTGAACAAGTTCCGGGCATGATCGATCGTTATAGAAGCATGATCGAAACAAAAGGCGGCAAGATTCACCGTTTGGAAGACTGGGGCCGTCGCCAGCTCGCTTACCCAATCAACAAGATCTACAAGGCTCACTACGTACTGATGAACATCGAGTGCGATCAGGCCTTGCACGATGAACTCGAGTCGGCATTCCGCTTCAACGATGCGGTGATCCGCAGCCTGATCATGAAGCGCGATGAGGCTATCACCGACATGTCGGTTCTGGCGAAAGAAAAAGCCGCAGAGTCAGAAGCCAAACCCGAAGTGGCTGAACCCGTCATCAATGAGGAAGAGCCTGACTTCGAAACCGAAACGATTGAAACTGAAACGATTGATGAGTAAGCGGGGAGTTTGAACATGTCATATTTTCGACGTAAACGTTATTGCAAATTCACTGCGGAAGGCATCACCTCAGTCGATTACAAGGACATTGAGCTGTTGAAGGGTTTTGTCACCGAGTCGGGAAAGATCGTACCGGCACGCATTACCGGTACCAAGGCCAAATACCAGCGCCAGTTGACCAAGGCGATCAAGATCGCACGTTATCTTGCGTTGATGCCGTATACCGACAGCCACAAGTAAGCAACATGGCAGCATCGGTTCCGTGAATATACAGCGGACCGATGGTAATGCTGCGGAAATGATTTACCCGCAATGATTTCGCTGGCCAGATTTATACTCAAGGGCCACAGCCAGGCGGCTTTGGTGGCAGCCACCATGGCCATGCTGGGGTTATTGTTACCGCCGGTTGCCTGGCTCAGCGGTGCGACCGTGGCGCTGGTGACGCTGGTGCATGGTCACCGTAGTGGTTTGCTGGTGACAGCACTTGCCGGTATCGGTACCGGGTTGCTGGCGTACCTGGTATTGCAGGTGCCGGAACTGGCGCTCTATTTTGTGCTGCTGGTGTGGCTGCCGTTAGTGATGATCGCGCTGGTGTTGCGCCAGACCATGTCACTGGTACTGTGCCTGCAGCTGATCGCAGGTATTAGCCTGGTTGGTGTTATCCTGCTGTACCAGTTTTTCCCGGACTTCGGGGAAATCTGGCGCGATTCATTGAACATGATGGCGGATGACCTGGTTGCCAGGTCCGAAGGCTCAATGGACAGCGTGCAGATGCAGGTCGTGGTTGACCAGGTCATACGCATACTGCCCGGCCTGTTTGCCAGCAGTTTTATGATCGGCATCCTGGTGAGCCTGTATATTGCCAGGTGGTGGCAGGCGGTACTGTATAACCCGGGTGGTTTCGGCAAGGAATTTCGCGCAATCAACCTGGGCAAGAGTACCGCACTGGTTGCGATGGCAATTGCGGCTGTGGCCTCGCTGGTGGAAACCGATATGGTCAATGCGATGCTGCTGGTCGTGTTTGCGCTTTACCTGAACCAGGGTATTGCCATATTGCACGCAGTATTCGCCGGTAAACAGCTGAACGCGGTGTGGCTGTTTCTGGTTTATATTTTGATGTTTTTTATACCGCACCTGGTGGTTCTGCTGGCCCTGGCGGGGTTCGCAGATACCTGGATAGATATTAGAAGGCGTTGGGTCGCCTGAGTACGCTTGAGGTTATAACGATGGAAATCATCCTGCTTGAAACAGTCGATCGTCTTGGCAAACTGGGCGACATGGTCAATGTCCGCGCCGGATTTGCCAGAAACTATTTGTTGCCACAGGGCAAGGCTAAACTGGCGACACCCGAGAATGTTGCCGAAATCGAAGCACGCCGCGCCGAGCTTGAGAAACACGAGGCAGAACTGCTCAGCGCCGCACAGGCACGAGCTGAACAACTGAACGGCCTCGAAGTCAGTATCACCGCAAAATCCGGTGGTGAAGGCAAGTTGTTCGGTTCCGTTACCAATGCAAACATCACCGAAGCAATCAGGGAAAAAGGTATCGAGTGCGAGAAGAGCGAAATTCGCATGCCGGAAGGCCCGATTCGCATTGCTGGTGAATATGACATCGATCTGCATTTACACGCCGATGTCAATGCGACCATCAAGCTCACCGTGATCGGGGAAGAGGACTAAAAACAGCAACTAGGAGCCTGGTACTGGTAACCAGGATTAAAACTGTTAAGTAACATTAAACAAAGCCCGGCGGTTATTTCTGCAGGGCTTTTTTAATGCATTTCATACTGCGTTTAGTGTAAATTAGTCGGTACAGATAATAAGAATAATATCCGTAATTTTCTATGGCAGACACGGCTACACTTGCACACCCGCAGCAACTGGATAACCTGAAAGTTCCGCCGCATTCGGTCGAGGCCGAACAGGCTGTTATTGGTGGCTTGTTGCTGGACAATCGCGCCTGGGAACAAGTAGCAGACCGTATTGCCGAGAACGATTTCTACCGTCACGATCACCGCCTGATATTCAATGCCATCCGCACCCTTGAAGAAAAATCCCAGCCGTTCGATGCAGTAACCCTATCGGAGTGGCTCGAAAAAACCGGTGACCTGGATGATGCCGGTGGATTGGCTTACCTGGGTCGTCTGGCCAAGGAAACGCCGACCGCAGCCAACATCGTTGCCTATGCTGATATCGTGCGCGAGCGCTCGATATTAAGGCAGCTCATCTCCATCGGTACCGATATCGTCAGCAACGGCTTCAACACAGAAGGCCGGGAAAGCCGGGAAATACTGGAAGAGGCAGAGAAAAAAGTATTCGAGATCGCGGAACAGGAGATGCGCGGGCGCAGCGGTTTCCAGAACATCAAAGATCTGCTCACCACGACAGTCGAGCAAATCGATTACCTGTTCCAGTCCGAGGGCAATATCACCGGCGTGCCCACCGGTTTCGACAAGTTCGATGAAAGTACCACGGGCCTGCATGCGGGTGAACTCATCATCGTCGCAGGGCGGCCGTCTATGGGCAAGACCACGTTTGCGATGAATATTGCCGAGAACGCGGCGATCGGCCACAAGGTACCCGTGGCCGTGTTCAGCATGGAAATGCCCGGCGAGCAACTGGCAATGCGCATGATTTCCTCGCTGGGGCGCATCGACCAGCACCATATCCGCACCGGCCAGCTCACCGACGAGGACTGGCCTCGCGTCACCTCTGCCGTGCACATGCTGTCTGAAGCCAACATGTTCATCGATGACACCCCG
>JAASSE010000155.1 GCA_021768055.1 Gammaproteobacteria bacterium
AACGAGCTTTTCAGAGATTTCCTTGAGGTTGTCCGGATTCAGTGAATCCAGCGGCTGGTAACGATTGAGTTCCGATATGGAAATCTTTGTGCTCATCATGTTTCCTGCGGGCGTAAGGTGCTGGAGCGCCTGTTGGTTTTCTCCGGAAGAGCAGTTTACCAGAATCCTAACAGTCCAATTATCCTCTTGATTGCTCGGTAATATCGATATACAACTTCAGTTTCTGGCCGGGTTGCAGGTATTTACCCTTGATTGTATTCCAGCGGTGCAGGTCGGCAACAGTCACATTGTAGCGGCTGGCAATACGGGACAGAGAGTCACCGCTTCTGACCGTATACGATATCGACTGGATAGTATTCGAAGGTTTGCGGCTGCTCAATGCTGCACCGGTCGGAGCGTTGTTCTTCCATATCACCAGTTTCTGTCCCTGGCGCAGGGGGTCCCTGATGGCCATGCCGTTCCACTTGGCGAGTTTGTGCATGTTGACATCATACAGACGGGATATGGTCCAGAAGCTTTCGCCGTTTTGCACGATATGGTTGATGCGTGCCTTGCCCTTTGCCGTTGACTGAATTGCCTTCTTGCGCTGCGAAGAGCTCAGCGTGTAATTGCTCTGGCTTCGGCTGGCGACCGGTATCAGCAAATGTTTACCGGCACGGATGTTGTTGCCCCTGAGATTGTTGATCTTGCGCAGTTCCCTGACCGTCGTGTTGTACTTGACTGCGACGTGACTCAGGGTTTCACCGTTTTTGATCTTGTGCCGGGCCCACTGCACGCGCTGGTCTTCCGGATGCATTGCCAGGTTGGCCTTGAATATCTCGGCATTTTCATAAGGCATTAACAGTTTATGCGGACCGTCGGGTGGTGTTGCCCAGCGGTTAAATGCCGGGTTGTACTCATACAGTGTGTCTACTTCCAGTTCCGCAAGGTCGGCTGCCAGGGCGAGATCGATCTGGGAGCCGGCATCAACAATGGTAAAGCCGGGTGCTTCGGGAATACAACGCAAGCTGACTTCGTGTTTTTTCGGGTGCTCTATCAGCTCTTTCAATGCCATCATTTTCGGTACATAGGCGCGGGTCTCAAGCGGCAGTTTTAAATGCCAGAAATCAGTGGGTTTACCCAGACGCTTGTTACGTTTGATGGCTCTTTGCACTGTGCCCGAGCCGGAATTATATGCAGCAAGTGCAAGTTCCCAGTCGCCATCAAACAACTTACTCAGGTTTTGCAGGTAATTTAATGCGGCTTGCGTGGCGGTATGAATATCCCTGCGACCGTCATACCACCAGTTCTGGTTCAAACCATAAAGACGACCGGTTGACGGGATGAATTGCCAGATACCGGCTGCACGACCATGCGAATAGGCGAACGGTTGATACGCACTTTCAACAATAGGCAACAACACCAGTTCAGTCGGCATGCCGCGCTTCTCGGTCTCTTCGAGTATGTATAGATGAAGGGCTCGGCACGCTTCATGGTGCGGTGCAGGTATTCCGGGTGGCTGCTGTACCACTTCAGCTCGGCCTGAACCCAGCGATGATCAACCTTCGGTTCGAGTTTGAATCCCTCCTGAACACGCGGCCAGATGCTGTGCGTCGGGTACTGCTGCAGTTCAAATGGGTCAGGCTCTTCAACAGCCGCAATGAGGTTGGAAATCAATTGCCGTTCCAGCTCTACGCCAGTTATCTCGGTGGCCTGGAGGATATCTTCATTGTTTGCACGCGTTTGCTCATGATTGCAGCCGGCAAGCAATAGCGCGATCGCTAAAAGAGATGTAATCCTAATACTGTATTTATTATTTTTTATATCCAAAACAATGTACTTAGGTTAAAAATTTAACTGAAATTATATAGTGTGATTATATAAGCTGAATATGCAAAAATGCGCCAAAAAATGAATATTATTTCATATTCTTTGACGCACCACACGTCAACGTTAGGACAACACTAAACCGTGAAAAATCCAGTCGAAATCTATACTGATGGCGCCTGCAGGGGTAATCCCGGGCCGGGTGGCTGGGGCGTCAGCCTGCGCTATAACGGCACCCAGAAAGACATGAACGGGGCCGAGCCCAACACCACCAACAATCGCATGGAATTATTGGCAGCGATCAACGGCCTGGAAGCTTTGACAAGGCCCTGCAAGGTCAGATTATTCACCGACTCCAAGTATGTACACGATGGTATAACCAGCTGGCTGGAAGCATGGAAACGCCGTGGCTGGAAAACGTCCAGCAAGAAGCCGGTTAAAAATATAGAACTGTGGCAACGTCTCGACCTGGCCACGGATGCGCATGAAATCGAGTGGGTATGGGTGAAGGGACATTCAGGAGATGAAGGCAACGAGCATGCCGATACACTGGCGAACATGGCAATCGACGAAATGCTGGCAGGCTGATCGCCAGGTGAATTACTTGCGATCTGGTTTCAATGAAATAAAACTGGCACAATAGACTTCCATGTCACGACTCATCGTACTAGACACGGAAACCACCGGTCTTGAACCCAGCCATGGCCATCGCATCATCGAAATCGGTTGTGTCGAGTTAATCAATCGCCGTCTCACAGGTAATAACTACCACCAATATCTGCAACCGGATCGTGAAATCGATGAAGGGGCATTGCAGGTGCATGGCATCAGTAATGATTTCCTGAAGGACAAACCCCGCTTTGAAGTTATTGTCGACGACCTGCTTACCTATTTGAAAGGTGCGGAACTGGTTATTCACAATGCACCGTTCGATGTCGGCTTCCTCGACCATGAACTCAGGCTGGTTGATAAAAGCCTGGGCGCAATTAATGACATCTGCACGGTTACCGACACCCTGGTTATGGCCAGGAAAATGCATCCGGGGCAGAAGAATAACCTGGATGCCTTATGCAAGCGTTATGAGGTAAATACCAAGCGCGAACTCCATGGCGCATTACTCGATGCCGAGATCCTGTCCGAAGTTTACTTGAGGATGACAGGCGGCCAGGTAGGTCTTGCGCTGGATAGTGACCAGGTGGCGGCGAATGACAAGGATGCAATGAAAGTAACCAGGTTGTCTGCGGATAGAAAACCATTACCGGTTATTACAGCATCAGCCGAAGAACAGGCAGCGCACGAGGCTATTCTGGAAAAAATGGGTGAGAGCTGTGTGTGGACTGCGTCCGCAGTCGAAGAGCCGGCTTAACGGTTATATTTCATAACCCGTTCTTTCTCGCGTTTCCAGTCGCGTTCCTTGCTCGCGGCGCGTTTATCGTGTGCTTTCTTGCCCTTGGCCAGACCGATATCCAGTTTTACCCGGCCTTTTTTCCAGTACAGCGCTAATGGCACCAGGGTGTAGCCCTTGCGCTCTACCTGGCCGATCAGGCGATCGATTTCATTTCTGTGCATCAATAACTTGCGCGTACGGGTAGGGTCCGCTTTCACGTGCGTGGACGTGGAACTCAGCGGATTGATATGGCCGCCGAACCACCACAGCTCTCCATCCTTGACCAGGATGTAACTCTCGTCCATCTGGATACGACCGGCGCGCAGGCTCTTGGCTTCCCATCCCTGCAATGACAGGCCCGCTTCGAAGTTTTCTTCGATGGCGTAGTCATGCCTTGCCTTGCGGTTTACGGCAATCTGATTGGATGGTGTTTTCTTCTTCTTGGCCATGATTCTGTACCCTGTTCAGGGCAGAGCGGCAGCAAAGTATACATGCTCACTGTCATAATTCATAAGATTGCACTATAGATAGTTGAGTTAAATGGCATTTTTAATGAAAATGCCCGATAAAAATGGAACATCGATGACAACAAAACGCACATCTATCCACGGTCAGTGGTCCAGCCGGCTGGTATTTATTCTTGCAGCAACCGGTTCTGCGGTGGGACTGGGGAATATCTGGAAGTTTCCGTACATCGCCGGCGAGAATGGCGGCGGCACATTCGTGCTGGTTTACCTTTTGTGCATCGCGCTGATTGGTATTCCCATCATGATGGCGGAAATATTGATCGGCCGTCGCGGGCGCCAGAGCCCGATCAATACCATGCAAACACTGGCGCAAGAGGAAGGGCGCAGCAGTGGCTGGGTCGCACTAGGCTGGATGGGTGTTGTCGCCGGATTCCTGATTTTATCGTATTACAGCGTCATCGCCGGCTGGGCCCTGTCGTACGTGTTCCGTACCGGCAGTGGTGCCTTTATTGGCGTGACCGCTGATGGCGCCAGCAAAATTTTCAGCGAACTCGTTTCTGATCCGGAGAAGCTGCTGGCCTGGCACACCATATTCATGGTGATGACCATGATCGTGGTCGCGCGTGGCGTCAAAAGCGGATTGGAAGTCGCGGTGCGCTTCCTGATGCCGGCATTGCTCGCACTGTTATTGATGACCGTGGCCTATTCAATGACTACAGGACACTTCATGGATGGTGTCAAT
>JAASSE010000156.1 GCA_021768055.1 Gammaproteobacteria bacterium
CAGGCTGTAGCGTGGTTACCGGCTCGGGTTTGGGACCATAGTCCTGCTGCCATTCGGCCCAGAGCAGGTAGGTGATAAAAAACAGGGCGAAATACAGCAGCAGCCGTTGATTTTCCATCAGTGGTTCCTTGATGCTTTCAACGGTTTGCGTTCCGGCACGGGATCATACCCGGCTTCGTGCAGGGGGTGACAACGCCCGATGCGCCTGATTGCAAGCCAGCTACCACGGATCACACCGTGCTTCTGGACTGCTTCGATGGCATAACTGGAACAGGTTGGCGTATAGCGGCAACTGGGCGCAAGGTACGGACTGAGCGCATAGCGATACAGTTTGATCAGTGCTATCAGGAGTTGGCGCATAATTTATTCAGTTGTTCCCAATGCTTGCCCAGGGATTGGATCAGTCTGCTGTTGCTGGCGGTAGAGGCCTGGTTCCCGGCTAACACAATATAATCAGCATTAAACAGCCGGTGTTGATTCAGTCGAAAGCTTTCCCGGATGATTCTTTTCAGACGGTTTCGGGTGACGGCGAGTTTTACCTTTTTTTTAGAAATGGCCAGTCCCAAACGCGGGCTATCCAGATCATTCGGCCTGGCCAACACAGTGAAGTACTGATCGCTTGAGCGCAGTGCCTTGTCAAAAACGCGGTTAAACTCGGCGGCTTTTAACAGTCTGGCACGCTTTTGCAAGCGCACCGCGCGCATGTCTTCCCGGCCTCGTTAAAGTGCCAGGCGATGACGGCCTTTAGCACGGCGTGCTTTCAAAACCTTGCGGCCGCCGAGCGTACGGCTGCGTGCACGAAACCCGTGAGTTCTTGCGCGCTTGATCCGGCTTGGTTGAAATGTTCTTTTCATTGCCCTGAAACCTGTGTCTGTAAATTCAGCGAACCGCGAATTTTACTCATGCAGCGGGCATGAGTCAAAGTGAAGTTGCTGTTTTTAATGCCATTTGTCGATTAGTTTATTTCCCTGTGGATAACCATCAATAACGGGTATACAATGCAATGCTCTTCCTGCTTGTAACACTTTAACATCATTCGATCGGAGGTCGGGTTCGAGTGAATAATGCACTCTGGACGAACTGTCTACAACGACTAGAACAAGAGCTGTCAGATCAACAGCTCAATACCTGGATAAGACCACTCCAGGTACGTGAAGAAAACAAGCAACTGACCCTGCTGGCACCCAACCGTTTTGTGCTCGACTGGGTTAAACAGAATTTCCACGACAAGATCCAGTCCATACTGCTTGAAGTCAGTAATGAGGATGATGTCAATCTGATGTTCGAGATCGGCTCCCAGGCAACCCCTGCCCAGGTGCAGAAACAGGAACTGCAGCCCGCCGCAACCCGGTCAGCACCGGTCACCGATTTCGGCGTACCCTCACAGGCGGTGAAACCCCGTGCGGTCATCGATCATAATCTGAATCCTTCATTCACCCTGGAAAGTTTTGTCGAGGGCAAATCGAACCAGCTGGCCAGGGCCGCTTCGATACAGGTGGCCGAAAATCCTGGCGCTGCTTACAACCCCCTGTTCCTGTATGGCGGTGTCGGCCTGGGCAAAACCCATCTGATGCACGCGATCGGTAACATGATGCTGCAACACCGCCCTGAAGCAAAAGTCGTGTACCTGCATTCAGAGCGTTTCGTCGGCCATATGGTCAAGGCCCTGCAGCACAATGCCATCGATGCCTTCAAACAGTATTACCGCTCGCTCGATTGTATGCTGATCGACGATATCCAGTTCTTTGCCGGCAAGGAGCGTTCACAGGAAGAATTTTTCCACACCTTTAATGCCCTGCTTGAAGGCGGTCGTCAGATCATCCTCACCTGCGACCGTTACCCCAAGGAAGTAGAAGGTCTGGAAGAGCGTCTGCGTTCCAGGTTTGGCTGGGGGCTGCCGGTGTGTATCGAGCCGCCGGAGCTGGAGACCCGCGTCGCCATTCTGCAGAAAAAAGCCGAGGAAACCGGCATTCATTTTCCAAACGAAGTGGCCTTTTTCATTGCCAAGCGCATTCGCTCGAACATCCGCGAGCTCGAAGGTGCGTTCCGCCGCGTGATGGCTACCTCCAACTTCACCGGCAACCCGGTCACGATGGAGTTCGCCAAGGACGCGCTGCGCGACCTGATTGCGCTACAGGACCGTACCGTGACCATCGATAACATTCAGAAAACCGTGGCCGAATACTACAAGATTCGCAGCTCGGATTTGCTCTCCAACCGGCGCAGCCGTTCCATTACCCGCCCCAGGCAACTGGCCATGGCCCTGTCCAAGGAGCTCACCAACCACAGTTTGCCGGAAATCGGGGATGCTTTCGGCGGACGCGATCACACCACGGTATTGCACGGTTGCCGTAAGATCGCTGAACTACGCGAATCCGACGTCAAGATTAACGAAGATTACATGAACATGATGAGGATACTGAGCAATTAGCGAGTTATGCACAGGCTGTGTCAGGTTTGTGGATGATCTCTGGATAAACCGTCGATGAATTTACGATATAAAGTTATCCACAGTTCATCGACAGCATGACCGGTTATAACTCCCAGATTACAGGGTGTTATAAACAACTATAACTTATTGAAAATAAAAGAAAAATTAAAAGTTATCCACAGAATGCTTGGTAACTAAATATAAAAACAAGAAATATATATAAGAAATAATACTAATAGGCACTCATATGAAATTTCAGATCCAGAGGGAAGATCTGTTACTCCCATTACAGAAAATCATTGGCGCAGTTGAAAAAAGACAAACTATGCCTGCCTTATCCAACATTCTGGTCAAGGCAGGTCCAGAATCGCTTTCCCTGACCGCAACGGATCTTGAAATAGAACTGGTAACGACGCTGAACATGGTCGCGGACGAAGCGGGTGACATCACCCTACCAGCGCGCAAGTTACTCGATATTTGCAAGGCTCTGCCGGATGAATCCAGCATCAAAATACAGGTCGACAAGGACAAGGCCGTGGTCACCTCGGGGCGCAGTCGTTTTTCCCTGGCGACCCTGCCCGCGGACGATTTTCCAGCGCTCGAATCCATTAACGCCGTGGCCGAGTTTCACCTGCCACAGAAGATTCTGAAGGAATTGATCGATAAAACCTCCTTTGCGATGGCCTTGCAGGATGTGCGTTATTACCTGAACGGCCTGCTGATCGAGGTTAACAACGGTCTGTTGCGTGCGATTGCGACGGATGGGCACCGGCTGGCGTATTGTGAAAAGCAGGCTGACTGTGAAGTTGCGGAAATGAAACAGGTCATTGTGCCGCGTAAAGGCATACAGGAACTGGTGCGTTTGCTGGAAGATTCAGATGAGCCGCTGACCATGATCATTGGCAGCAACCATTTCCGTGTCGAAGTCGGTGATATCCGCTTTACCTCCAAGCTCATCGATGGCCGCTTCCCGGATTACAATCGCGTGATTCCGGATGACGGTACGAATATCATCACCGCTGATCGTGAAAACCTGCGCCAGGCGCTGGTGCGGGCATCGATTCTGTCGAATGAAAAATACCGCGGTATCCGCTTGATGGCAGACAAGGATATCATGCGCCTGCAGACCCATAACCCTGACCAGGAAGAAGCCGATGTTGAAGTTGAAATCAACTATAAAGGTGAACCGCTGGAAATCGGCTTCAATGTCAATTACATGCTAGACGTACTCAACGTCATGGATGACAACATGGTGCAGGCTACATTGCGCGATTCCAATAGCAGTTGCCTGATCACCTACCCCGACCACCCGGACAGTAAATACGTGATTATGCCGATGCGCCTGTAGTTTTCAGTTAACTGGAACCAGGGTGTCGGGCTGCTCGTCACTGCAGTCACCACGGCCATGCAACTCACGCATCTGAAGATCAGTGATTTCAGGAACCTGGTTGATGTCGAAATCGAACCTTGCGCCTCTGTAAACCTGGTTTTTGGGCAAAATGCCTCCGGCAAGACCAGCTTGCTCGAATCGATCTACTACCTCAGTCACCTGCGTTCCTTTAGAACGCCATATCTTACTGATTTAATTAATCACAATGCAGATTCCCTGCAGCTGGTCGCAGATACGCTGAATCAGCAGGGAAAACCCGGCTCAATCGGTATCCAGCGCAGTAAAAACGACCTTCTGGTCAGAGCCAACCAGCAAACCATCAAGCGCGTCGCGGATATTACCGCGTTGTTTCCGGTGCTGGCGATTCACCCGGACAGTTACAAGTTGATCACCGGCAGCCCGACCGAACGACGGGCTTTCATCGACTGGGGTGTGTTCCACGTGGAACATGGATTTTTCCAGGCATGGCAGCGCTACAAAAAAGCGCTGATGCAACGTAATGCAGCGCTTAAGTCGGGCGAGAAAAAATCCTATTGCCAGTTGTGGGACAAGGAACTGGACC
>JAASSE010000157.1 GCA_021768055.1 Gammaproteobacteria bacterium
AGTTATATACCGTACACCTGGCCGAGGTGATGGATCTGGATGAAGAGGCGTTCAGACAGGGTGAAGTCAAGGCCAGCTGCTACGGCTATTTAAATGTACCCGTGGATGAGCAGCGCATGCAGGCAATGAAGCAGGGCAGTGTTGTCGGTGAAGCTGAAATGCTGCAGGAAATTGCCGATGATTTCGTCGATACGATGGAACATGATGTGCTGTATTTCATCGGCTCCGGCACCACTACGGCTGCGATCATGGAAACCCTGGGGCTGGAAAATACCCTGCTGGGTATTGATGCGATGATAAACGGTGAGCTTGTTGCCAATGACCTGTCGGAACAGGATATGCTCGCGCTGCTGGATGCCGGTGATTTTACCCGTGCAAAAATCGTTGTCACTGCAATCGGCGGGCAAGGGCATATTTTCGGCCGCGGTAACCAGCAATTAAGCCCGCGTGTAATCCGTCGCGTCGGCAGTGATAATATAATCATTGTCGCCACGCGTGAGAAGCTGCGCTCTTTAAATGGCGGGCCATTGCGTGTCGATACCGGTGATGCTGAGCTCGATGCAGAGTTGTCGGGTATGAAGAAAATTATTACGGGTTATGAACAACGCACGTTGTACGAGATTGAATAACAGGGAACAAACATGCAAGACATCGAATATATAAAAGGCTTACTGGATTTCATTCAGGCGTCACCGACCCCTTTTCATGCTGTTGAAAACATGTCCGAACAGTTGGCAGCGGAAGGATTCGAATGTTTGCGTGAAGCTGATACTTGGGAGATTACAAAGCCGGGGCGTTATTACGTTACCCGCAATGATTCATCCATCATTGCGTTCAGTATCGGCAGTGATTTGTCCAAAAATGGTATCCGCATTGTCGGCGCGCATACGGACAGTCCCTGTCTAAAGGTCAAACCCAATCCCGAGATCGTCAAAAACGGCTATTTCCAGCTCGGCGTTGAAGTTTACGGCGGCGCGCTATTGAATCCCTGGTTCGACCGCGATTTGTCACTGGCCGGACGGATTCACTTTTTAAACAATGAAGATGAAATGTGCAGTGCGCTGATCGATTTCGAGCAGGCCATTGCAATCATCCCCAGCCTGGCGATTCACCTCGATCGCGAGGCCAACAAGAACAGAAGCATAAACAGCCAGACCGATATACCACCGGTGATCATGAAACTGCCGGAAGATAAAAAGCACAAGCAGGCGACACCGGAATTTCGCAAAGTGTTGCTCAAGCTGCTCAAGAAACAACATCCGGAATTAAAAGCGGCCAGGGTGCTCGAATACGAATTAAGCTTTTACGATGCCCAGCCTCCGGCGGTAGTCGGTCTACACCAGGACTTCATTGCCAGTGCCCGGCTGGACAACCTGCTTAGCTGTTATACCGGCATGCTGGCCTTGCTGAAGGCGGGTGATCAAGCAAACTGCCTGCTAGTGTGCAACGACCATGAAGAGGTTGGCAGCATGTCTGCAGCAGGAGCGATGGGGCCATTTTTGAACAGCGTCCTGCAAAGGCTGTGCGGCACCTCGGAAGCGCTGGCGCGCACCGTCGACCTGTCAATGATGATCTCTGCCGATAATGCGCACGGCATCCACCCCAACTATGCCGATAAATATGATGACAAACACGGTCCGATTCTCAACCAGGGTCCGGTTATCAAGGTCAATGCCAATCAGCGTTATGCCACCAATAGTGAAACCAGTGCGGTGTTCAGGCACCTGTGTGACGAGGCGGATGTACCGGTGCAGTCATTCGTCACCCGTTCGGACATGGCCTGTGGCAGCACCATCGGGCCGCTGACAGCTGCCGAGGTTGGTGTGAAAACCATTGATGTCGGCGTACCGACCTTCGCCATGCACTCCATTCGTGAACTGGCCGGCCGCTGGGATGGTTATTATTTTTACCGGGCGCTGCGGGAGTATTTCAAATAGGCGAAATTTTCCGCTGTTTCAGTGCTTAACGTATCCCTGAGCGAGCTCAAATTACAAGTTAAATCATAAACCTGGAGATGTGTTGACTTCATTTCACGGATTCTTATTCTTGTAGCTAAGCATTGCAGGAAGCACGCGTTTCGCACGGATTGATGACAACGGGAAGCAGCCCTTCCAGGGGGTGTCAAAATGCGTAGACGACTGTTTTTCCTTTTTCCCGACACCGACCATGCCAGGCGCGTTGTTGATGAGTTGATCGACAAGGGCGTGCATCGGCGTCATATTCATACCATTGCCGAAGGTGTAGATCTTAAAGATTTGCCGGAAGCCACCGAAAGGCAAAAGGCCGATACCACGTTTCGACTCGAATGGTTTATCTGGAACACCAACCTGATGTTGTTCTTTGCTGCGCTTGTAGTTTTTTTCGCCAGCCTGGTGATGAGCAGCTATTTGTGGATAGCGATTTCCCTGCTGGTAATGCTGATCACGTTCGTAGCGGGCGAACAATTTGCGGTACGTATTCCCGATGTACACCTGACAGAATTTACCGATGCACTGGCGCATGGCGAGATACTGTTAATGGTCGACGTCCCGGGTTACCGTGTCGCTGAAATTGAAGATCATATACATCATAAACACCCGGAAGCCTGTGTCGGCGGTGTCAGCTGGACGGTTGATGTACTGGGTGTGTAACGGAGGTGAATCATGGCTATAGCGATCAAACTGAAAGATTACATGGACAACCAGCATGTTCCTTATGATGTGGTAGAGCATCCATTTTCCTACACCAGTATGAGAGCAGCGGAGGAAGCCCATATATCCGGTGAGAATATTGCCAAGGCTGTGCTGCTGCATGATGATGCCGGTTACGTACTGGCTGTGGTACCGGCAACACATAAGGTGCAGCTCGGCAAGTTGCGCAAGAACTTTAACCGTTATCTCACGCTTGCTGACGAGAATGACATTCATGAAGTGTTCGACGATTGCAGTATCGGTGCGGTACCGGCTGTCGGCAGGGCTTACGGTATGGATGTAATACTGGATGATGCGCTCAATGCGTGTTCCGATATTTATTTCGAGGCAGGTGACCATATCAGCCTGGTTCATGTGACTCATGACGATTTCAGGACACTGCTGGATAAAGTAGCGCACGGCACCATCAGCCGTCATATGTAAGTTATTAAACGGAGAGTGCCATGGCAGTAGCGATTACATTGCAGCATTATCTGGACCGGCTCGGTATTGATTACGAACTGGTCGAGCATCCGTATTCCCGCTCCGGACTGGAGACTGCAGAGAAGGCGCACATCCCGCCGGAGAAACTGGCCAAGTCAATCATGCTGGAGGATGAAGGCGGTTATCTGATGGCCGTGTGTTCGGCATCAAGGCGGATCAAGATGGGTGATCTCTACCGCGAAACCAATCGTCGCCTCGAATTTGCCAAAGAATCAGAACTGGCCGATGTGTTTGGAGACTGTGTCCTTGGGGCGGTACCGCCCGTTGGTGAGCTCTACGATATGGATGTTGTCGTCGATATGGAACTCTTCATGCAGCCGGATGTCTATCTTGAAGCAGGCGATCATGAAGATCTGGTGCATGTTTCTGCCGAGGCTTTTCAGAAACTGATGGGCAAAGCGGAACACGCGTCATTCAGCAAGCCTGCCTGAATAATTTTTCATGCAAGACGCTTTTAACCGGCCGCCAGGCCGGTTTTTTTTGCATTAAACATTGTTAATACAGTCGATCCATATATACTTCAGGGTATTCGAAGAAATGCCTGTAACAGTTTGAATTTCAAGCATGATTAAAGTCAAGAAATCACACAAGCTGGATAATGTCTGTTACGACATTCGTGGCCCCGTGCTGCGCGAAGCCCGTCGCCTGGAAGAAGAGGGCCACAAGATCCTGAAGCTGAATATCGGCAATCCTTCGCCGTTCGGTTTCGACGCGCCCGACGAGATCGTGCAGGACATGATTCACAATGTGCCCGTGTCCCAGGGCTACAGTGATTCCAGGGGGTTGTATTCTGGCCGCAAGGCGGTGATGCAGTACTGCCAGCAGAAAAACATTGCCAACGTGGAAATCGACGATGTTTACCTGGGCAATGGTGTCAGTGAATTGATCGTGATGTCCATGCAGGCATTGATCAATGATGGCGACGAGATCCTGATTCCGGCACCGGACTATCCGTTGTGGACGGCTTCGGTTTCCCTCGCTGGCGGCAAACCGGTGCATTATTTATGTGATGAACAGTCAGACTGGTATCCTGATATTGCAGATATCGAAAGCAAGATAACGAAGAAAACGCGCGGTATTGTCATCATCAATCCGAACAACCCGACCGGCGCGTTGTATCCGCAGGATATTCTCGAGTCAATTATCGAGCTGGCGCGTAAGAACAAGCTGATCGTGTTTTCGGATGAAATCTACGACAAG
>JAASSE010000016.1 GCA_021768055.1 Gammaproteobacteria bacterium
CCCATTGCCCAAACTCACCACCCATGAACAGCAGCTTCTTACCCGGGTGTGCATATTGATAGGCATACAGCAGTCGCAGGTTGGCAAACTTCTGCCAGACGTCACCCGGCATTTTATCCAGCATGCTGCGTTTCATATGAACGACTTCATCGTGAGAAAAAGGCAGGACAAAATTTTCACTGTAAGCGTACAACTGGCTGAAGGTCAGCTGATTCTGGTGAAAGCGCCGGTATACCGGGTCGGTCTGCGTATAGGCCAGGGTATCGTGCATCCAGCCCATGTTCCATTTCATGGAAAAACCCAGGCCGCCTGCATCGGTCGGGCGTGACACCATGGGCCAGTCCGTACTTTCTTCCGCAAGTGTGAGTACACCGGGAAATTCGGCATGCACAACCTCGTTCAGGCTCCTGATGAAATCGATCGCTTCAAGGTGTTCGCGACCGCCATACAGGTTCGGCGACCATTGGCCGTGCTCGCGTGAATAGTCCAGGTACAGCATGGACGCGACCGCATCGACGCGCAGACCGTCGATATGAAACTCCTCGATCCAGTACACGGCATTGGATATCAGGAAATTGCACACTTCATTTCGGCTGTAATTGAATATCAAGGTACCCCAGTCGAGGTGTTCGCCCTTGTGTGGATCACCGTATTCATAACAGGCTTCCCCGGTAAACCGCGCCAGTGCGAATTCATCACGCGGGAAGTGTGCCGGCACCCAGTCCAGAATTACACCGATGCCGTTGTTGTGTGCAGTATCGATCAGGTAACGCAGTTCATCTGCGTTGCCATGCCTTGAGGTCGGCGCATAGTAGCCGCTGACCTGGTAACCCCAGGATTCGTCCAGCGGGTGTTCGGTGATTGGCAGAAACTCGATGTGGGTATAACCCATTTCCTTTACATAAGGAATGAGCTGTTCAGCCAGTTCGGTATAACTCAGAAAACCGCCATCATCATGCCTGCGCCATGAACCTGCATGGACTTCATATATCGACATCGGCTCGTGCAGCCATTGCCAGTGCTGGCGTTGCGCCAGCCAGTTGCTGTCCTTCCATGCATAGGTATCGTTGGCTGACACCTTGCTGGTGGTGTCCGGACGCATGGCCATGGAGCGCGCATACGGATCGGTTTTTTGCAGGATCTCATCGTCATGGGTACGAATTTCGAACTTGTAGTTGTCGCCGACGTGCAGGCCCGGAATGAACAGTTCCCAGATACCGGAATGGCCTCGGTTACGCATCGGGTGACGTAATCCGTGCCAGCCATTGAAGTCGCCGATGACACTGACGCGTTTAACATTGGGCGCCCATACGGCAAACATGCAGCCTTCAATATCATCTATGGTGCACAAGCGCGCACCGAGAAATCGGTATGCATGCAGATGTTTTCCGGCAGAAAACAGGTTCAGGTCAAAATCGCTGATAATCGGCTGAAAACTGTAGGGTGATACAGCACTGTGCGGTGTTTTCGAACTTTTTTCTATCCAGCTCAGGCTGTAATGTTCTGGCAGACTGTCTTTGACCTCATTCGTAATATGAATTTCAAACGTATCCGTGCCTTCGATACGCTTCATCGGCCCGGCACCGTGCAGCACGATACTTTCGGCCGATGGCATGAATGCCCGCACGACGAAACCGGAACCTGCAGGGTGTATGCCCAGCCATTCAAACGGATCATGATGCCAACCGTGCTGTACTCTTGTTAAAGCTTCAACCATTCTGTTCAACCAGTGTCTTTACATTCTCATCGACCAGCCTGTCTGCATCGTCGATATGCATACGCATTTCATTCACCATGCTGGTATCAAGCTGCTGCCACTGAAACTGCCATTGCCAGTTTCCTGTCGTTGTGCCCGGTGTATTCATCCTTGCTTCCGAACCAAGGTGCAGAAAGTCCTGCATCGGTATCATGCAGATACTTGCGCGCGAATACATACCATTATTAATGAGTGTTTTTACAACAAGGTCAGCTGCATCCGGAATGTCGCGCCAATCACCGTGTTCGGAATCAAACAAGTTAAGTACTTGTAAAACATGGTTTTTAACATGATCTTCAAGGCCATTGAACCACCCTTTAGTGGTATCGTTATCATGGGTGCCGGTGTAGACGACCTTGTCTTCTTCTATGTTTTGCGGTTTATGCGGATTGTCTTCAAACTCGTCGAAACCGAATTGCAATATCGACATGCCCGGTAAATGATATTTCTTCCTTAATGCTATGACTTCTGGTGTGATAATGCCCAGGTCTTCGGCAACAAGAGGCAGCTGTTCGTAGTTGTTTTTCAAACTCAACAGCAATTCATCACCGGGTACTTTCTGCCAGTGACCATCCACAGCAGTTTCACACGAAGCCTCGATCATCCAGGCCGATTCCAGGCCTCTGAAGTGGTCGATGCGCAGCATGTCAAACTGGTCGAGGTGATGATTGATTCTGGCTTTCCACCATGCGTAATCATTCTCGTGCATGGTGTCCCAGTCATAATGCGGGTTACCCCAACGCTGCCCGGTTGCCGAAAAGTAGTCAGGCGGAACACCTGTTACAACTTTCATCATACCCTCGGCATCTAGTATGAACCATTCAGGATGTGCCCATACATCGGTGCTGTCATGGCCAACAAAGATCGGCATATCACCGAACAGCAGTATACCTTTGTCTGCCGCACTGTCCCTGACTTCCTGCCAGCGCTTGTGCAACTGGTATTGTTGCCACTTTAAAACTGCAATGGCACGCTCATACTGTTGATGCGCATCATGCATCACCTCAGCATGGCGGAATTTCCATTGCTTAGGCCATTCATACCAGTCAGCACCATTAAACTGGACCTTCAATACCTTGAATAGCGCATAATCATCGAGCCAGAACTGCTGCTTGTTGCAGAACTCGATAAAGCCTTCATCATGCTCATTGATAAGCGGAAGCTCCGGAAGGAGGGCGGGGTTCATCGCAAAAGCAGAACTGCACTGATACGGTGACAGTCCTACTTGGGGCTCACCCAGCGGCAACACCTGCCAGACACTGAAACCGTTATCGGCCAGCAATTGCAACCAGCGTTCTACATCCCGATCGAGTACGCCCGAGGGCAGTGATGTTGGATGCAACAGGATGCCGGCGCGGCGCACATGAAAGTCGTGTAGTTTTGGTGTCATCCGACATTTCTGACCATGGTGCCGGCATTTTCGGCAGTGGTGCCGCCGCCAATTGACAGAGGTAATTCGAGTATGTCGGGGGCATCAAGTTTTAACAACCTGTACAGGTTTTTCAGTTGCACACGAAACAACTGGTCGAAATCACTTACGCTGTCCGCCGGGTTATGATCACCGAACCACCAGAACCAGTCGGAACCCTCACACACAGCCAGCTGGCGTGTCGCCAGTTCGGCTTCTTCCTCGGTTAGATTTCCGCTAGCCATGACCCTGTCATACGCCAGCTTGGCTACGGCCAGACGTTCCCATGCCCTGTTCTTGTCGGCCTGACCAATCCAGGTAGAGAACGAACCATGAACCCAGCTGCCGGCACACAGTTTTTCAAGTTCATGTACTTTAGGTTTGTCAGTCAGTCCGGAGAAGGTCGTCGTGTGCACGCGTTCATGCTCAGTCAAATCCTGGTACAGATGATCGAGGAAATAGTAGCCATTGTGCGGATAGTATTCCCAGGCGTTTTCGCCATCGAGAATAATCGAAACAACATGCCTGTCTGCGCTTTCACCCAGATAGTCCGCAATGTTCACCAGGTGCTGTAGCAGGTCCTTGGACGCGTCCGCCGAGTGGATCTTGCTGTACTCGAACCCGATCAGGTCGGACAGGCCGTCATCACGGAAAAACATACGGGGCTTGTAACCGTTCAGTACATAGGGATGAAACAAGGCGCGCTTGGTATGGGTTTTTTCCGGGTTACCATGAGTCAGGTTCATGCTGTTACGCCAAACACCTTCACCGGAGGCGGTCCACTGGAAATCAAATTCTTCAATCAGTGCAATCGCATCTTCCGAGATTGCTCCCTCGGATAGCCAGATACCCTTTGGTCGCATGCCGAAATGTCCTTCGAAACACTCTATGCCCTTCTGAATATGCCAGCGCGCGCGCTCCACACCACCCGGGTATGTATCGAAATCCGGCGCGGGTGCCTCGGCCTGAGCACACTTCATGTTATCAATGTCATTCAACAACGGAATTATCGGGTGACCGTAAGGTGACATGGATAACTCAATCTGACCACTTTCAGCGAGTTTCCTGTAACGTGGAATCAAACTAGCAATACAGTCGTGCATCAACTGCAATAATGCACGGCGATCCGCATCATCAAATAGCCTGGCTTTCTTGATAAGATCCTGTGAAACCTTCGTCTGTTTTAATGCATGCCCGAGCCAGGCAATGTGATACCACACCAGTACATCAATAAAGTATTGTTGTGTCAGGTACTCCAGGCAAGTTGTATCGTGTTCATTACAACTACCGTCGGGGAACATGTTCTGGAACGGCTGCAACAAGTGTTTGAATGCCGGATACGGGTCGATCATTTTCTCTGCATTCGCGCGCTGGCAATCACATAACAGCTGGTAACGCTCGTGCGGTGATTCGGGTATCGGCTTGACCCCCGCGAGCAGATTGAGCATCGGGTCCTTCATTGCCTGCCCGCTGTCGAGCCAGCTCTGCAATTGCGCTGCATAATCATCCAGCTGTTCGAGTAATACCGGCGCGAAATTTACCACCGCATGCATTTTCGGGTGCTCTTCCAGATGCATCACCATGTCTTCGTAATCCTTTATCGCATGCAGATACACCCACGGCAGCCGGTAATCACCGCCAATACCCTCCTGGTACCAAGGCTGGTGCATGTGCCAGCACAAAACAAAATTTACAGGGGTGAACGTCTCAGCGGCCATCTTTCTTTCACTACTCATGGCGGCCTCAGGCGGTCAGTTTGTCTTTATCAACTGTGTAGAGATGCTGATCCAGCATTTCCGGCGTGACCAGTACGATACCTTTTTCGGTCACGTGGAACCGTTCCCGGTCGAGCTCAAGATCCTCTCCAATGACCATGCCGTCTTCAATGGTGCATGCCTTGTCGATAACTGCGTTGGTGATGCGGCAGTCTTTTCCAATCGATACTTTTGGCAGAACAACGCTGTCTTTGATCACCGAACCGCGCTCGATCTCGGTGCCAAAGAAAATAACCGAGCGTTTGACTCGGGCGCCTGACAGAATGCAACCACCGGCGACCAGTGAATCAATGGCCTGGCCACGGGCATCGTCGTCATCGAATATGAATTTGGCCGGCGGATGCTGGGTCTGGTAGGTCCAGATCGGCCACTCACGTGAGTACAGGTTGAGTTCGGGCTCGATTGCACACAGCTCCATATTTGCTTTCCAGTAAGAATCGACCGTACCCACGTCACGCCAGTAGGCCGGATTGCCGTTGCGGTCCATAAACGGGTAGGCATGGGCCACACAGGTGGTAATGCTTTTGGGCACGATGTCCTTGCCGAAATCGTGCGCCGAACCCGGGTCCTCGGCATCGGCGATCAGGCTGGCATAAAGGTATGCCGTTGAAAAAACATAGATGCCCATCGACGCCAGTGCCTTGTCCGGCTTGTCCGGCAGGGGTTCGGGATCTGCAGGTTTTTCGGTAAATTTTGTGATGCGGTAGTTTTCATCGACGGACATGACGCCAAACTCCTTGGCTTCTTCGCGCGGTACTTCAATGCAGCCCACCGTCAGGTCCGCGCCCGAGGTCACGTGCTCGTACAGCATTTTTGAGTAGTCCATGGTGTAGATATGGTCACCACCCAGCACGATCACGTGCTCCGGGGCATGGCGGCGGATGATATCGATGTTCTGGTACAGCGCGTCAGCCGTTCCCCGGTACCAGTCTTCGGCAAGGCGCTGCTGCGCGGGAATGAGCTCAACGAATTCGCCGATTTCGGCACGCATGAATCCCCATGCACGCTGTAGATGGCGTAACAGGGAGTGTGACTTGTACTGGGTCAGCACGCCGATCCTGCGCAAACCGGAATTAACGCAATTGGACAGTGCAAAATCGATGATGCGGTATTTGCCACCGAACGGTACCGCCGGCTTGGCGCGCCATTTGGTCAGGCCTTTCAGGCGCGAGCCTGTGCCTCCAGCCAGCACCAGCACCAGTGTTTTCCGGGTCAGCTCTGAACCGATATTCGAATCAATATAGTAACGGTACTTTTTTGCCTGTTTCTGATAGCTGATCGCCATTTAGTTCTCACCCTGCTGCTGCTTGAGTGCCTCTGAGACAGCGCCCATCACGCCCACGTTCTCATTTGTAACCAGAAATACAGCCGTTTGTTCGGCCACGCGCTGCATTCTCCCCTTGTATAAGTATGCCTTAATAAAGTCTTCTGACCGCATCCAATCAATCATTTTAGCGGCCATGCCCCCGGTGATGTAGATCCCGCCTTCCGGTTTGAACATCAACGCCAGATTGCCTGCGCAGGCGCCGTAAATACGCACAAACATTCGTATCGCCTGCCGTGCAAGCTCGTTCTCCCGGGCTGCCTCCTGACTTATCCATGCAGCATCTATGCCATCGACCGGCCCACCGGACAGGAACTCGTACTGGTTTACCAGTCCCTCACCCGATAATAACCTTTCGCACGAAACATGTCCGTAACGTTTCATAAGAAACCGCAACAATTCGACCTGCTCATCATCCGTGGGTGCAAAATCAATATGCCCGCCTTCGGTCGAATGCGCTACTGGACCCGTGCCGGTGTCCTGTATCCATGATACGCCCAGACCGGTGCCTGCACCAACAACGACCCTGACTGCCCCGGGTTTGTGCATACCCTCGTTGAGTACGACACGGTCATGTTCGGCAAGTTGCAGGGTGCCGAGGGCGGATGCCTGGAAATCATTGATAAAATGCACCCGTTCCACACCAAATGTGGACACCAGGCTGTGCTTGTCGATGGTCCAGGGCAAATTGGTCAGCCGGGCAATATCGTTGTCGATGACACCAGGGAGCGCCAGCGACAGCATTCCCAAAACCGCATCTTCACTGCCACAGTCCTTGATAAATGTTTCCAGCAAAGGCTCGAAACCGTCAAAATCCCTGCTGCGGTACCTCGCCTCGTAGAGGAAGTCGCCCGGCCTGGCCGAATCGGCATACACCAGGTGTGTCTTCGTTCCGCCTACATCGGCTGCGATAATGTTCATATATTAATGAATACTGACAGGAAAGACGGTCCCGGGTGGCAAACAGCAGCCTTATCCAAAGCAACAAGTATAGTGTATCTGCAAACGGTAACCGCCACACTCGGCCGCTACCGAGTCTAATCAGTGTTGACCGTGATATTCTTGATGTGCATCAATTTGGGATATTTTTCATAAGTTTATCCGGCACTTATGAATGAGTGATTATACCGGTTCAAACCCCCAGTCCCTCGGCGTTTCTGCCTCGACAAACTGTGCCAGCTTCTGTGAAAGCTCTTCGCGTTCATTGCACAAGATATGGCTGGCCATCGGCAGGAAGATTTCTTCCTCCTTTTCATGGTGCTGAATCATATGAAACTGCAGGGTTTGCAACACTTCCTCCGTAGCGTCAGCATCCCTGGCATTGATGTATCCTGCAGCATCCCTGAATAATTTAACAATCAGATCATGCTCATCACGCAGCGCTAAAGTTGGCTTATACGGCGCACTGGTTCTGGCTTCATAGGCAGGGAACAGGACTTCATCCTCCTGTGCCATGTGGTGCTTGAGCTTTTTAACCAGCTCGTTGAACGCCTGTTCCAGTGCCCACCAGTCATTAATATCCGCCGCTTCACGGCATTGTCCTATGAGGTATTCAAATTCCGAGTGATCGTGTACAAGCCAGTGCTCGGTACTTTTCATGTTCAAGGTTCCCTTCAATGTATCTTGCGGATGTCACATGCCTCAGTCATTTTGCATCCACACCATGGTCCTGACTTAGACCCATTCCATGCTTATTCTCTACAATACTGCGCACAAATTCAAAGCGTCTCAACCTTGCTGCCCAAATATCACGTATCTAGTTGAAATACAGACGATTCCCGCATCCGGCCCTGCGCAAAGTGACCGCCGCAAGGCCTCGACCGGCTTCAGCCGGACAGAAACCAGCACTAATCTCGAACTTTACCGGTGTCGTTTATTGATAGGGACCGGCCAGCACGGATTGCTCTCCAGGTTCATGGCACAGACCGGGATACCTTATATATATGTCAAACTCGTAGCTACAGCGTTTACATTCGGGCCGAGGCAGATCATTAACTGGATATTTGTTCAGCGTTGTGCCGTTTACTATTGTCGAAAGAACAGGCCATGCACCCGGCTTCCGATAATGTGAATGAGTAGTGCACGCAGAAACATTTCATGATTCAGAATATGGCGATACGTGCGTACCGCTGCATCGGTGTTTTTCGCCACAAGCCATTGTTATAATCAAACTAATGACCTGGGCATAATACCAATAAAACCATGAAATACCCGGTGAAACACAGTATCGGCCTTGCAATCTTGTTGTTTGCGTTATGGCTGGGATTGTCAGGCCAGCTTAATGTACTGATGCTGTCGCTGGGACTTGCCTCGACATTGCTCATAGTCCATATCGCCCTACGCATGGATAGCATCGATCAGGAACGCTACCCCGCACACATGACCATTTTGTTGCTGCGTTTCTGGTTATTCCTGGCCCGCGCAGTCATCGTTGCAAACATTGACGTCATCAGGCGCATACTCAAGCCCGGTAAAAACATAAGCCCGCAATTTTTTGAATTACCGCTAACAAAAAAGGCCGGCCTGTCACGCGTTATCTATGCGAACGCCATTACCATGACACCGG
>JAASSE010000158.1 GCA_021768055.1 Gammaproteobacteria bacterium
CGAGCGTGTAGCCCGCCAGTACCTGCGCGATCTGCATTACCTGTTCCTGGTACAGGATAACGCCGTAGGTCGGCTTCAGGATATGTTCCAGATCGGGATGGAAATAATCGACTTCGGCGCGACCGTGTTTGCGGGCGATAAAGTCATCCACCATGCCGGACTGCAACGGCCCCGGGCGGAACAGTGCAACCAGCGCAATGATGTCTTCGAAGGTATCGGGCTTCAAGCGCGAGATCAGGTCTTTCATGCCACGCGATTCGAGCTGGAACACCGCCGTAGTATTGGCAGCCTGCAACAGCTTGAAGGTATTGGCATCGTCCAGCGTCACTGCCGCCATGTCCAGCGGTTCCTTGTCCTCCTCTTTTAGACGCCGGTTCACGTGTTTCACGGTCCAGTCGATGATGGTGAGTGTTCGCAGGCCAAGAAAATCGAATTTCACCAGGCCGACGCTTTCGACATCGTCCTTATCGAACTGGGTGACGATACTGCTGCCGCCTTCTTCACAGTACAGCGGTGTAAAGTCTGTCAGTACCGTAGGTGAAATCACCACACCGCCGGCATGCTTGCCGGCATTGCGCGCCAGGCCTTCTAGCGACAATGCCATGTCGATAATGGCGTGTACGTCTTCTTCATCGTCGTAGGCTTTTTTCAGATCTTCCGACTCTTCCAGCGCCTTGGTCAGGGTCATGCCCAGTTCGAACGGAATCATCTTCGCGATACGGTCAACGAAGCCGTACGGTTGCCCCATCACGCGGCCGACATCACGCACCACCGCTTTTGCCGCCATGGTGCCGTAGGTAATGATCTGCGACACACTCTCGCGCCCGTATTTGCGTGCGACGTAATCAATCACCTCGTCGCGCCGGTCCATGCAGAAGTCGACATCGAAGTCAGGCAGTGATACGCGCTCGGGATTGAGGAAACGCTCGAACAGTAAATCGAACTCAAGCGGATCGAGATCGGTGATCTCCAGCGCATAGGCAACCAGTGAACCGGCACCGGAGCCACGACCGGGGCCGACCGGAATGCCATTTTGTTTTGTCCAGTGGATGAAATCCGCGACGATCAGGAAGTAACCGGGAAAACCCATATCGACGATCACGTCGATTTCGGTCTGCAGGCGTTGCTCGTATTCCGCCTTGCGTGCCGCATAATCATCCGCAGCGGGGTCGAGTATTTTTTCCAGCCGCCTTGCAAGACCGGCACGGGATTCCTGTGCAAAAAAGCTTTCAATAGTTTCGCCTTCCGGTACGGGAAACTGCGGCAGGAAACTTTCACCCAGGCGGGTTTCCAGGTTGCAGCGCCGTGCAATCTCGACACTGTTCTGCAATGCCTCGGGTATGTCTTTAAACAAGGCCAGCATTTCTTCTTCGCTGCGAAGATATTGCTGCTCGCTGGTGTTTTTCTGCCGCCGGGTGTCATCCAGTGTGCGGCCATCATGAATGCATACACGTACTTCGTGCGCATCGAATTCATCCGGGCTGATAAAACGCACGTCGTTGGTCGCGACTACGGGCACACCGGTTTTCAGCGCCAGGTTGACCGCCTCGGCAATGTAATGTTCTTCGTTTTCCCGCCCGGTACGCTGCAGTTCCAGGTAATAGCGATCACCGAATGTGGTTTGCCATTGTTTCAGCCGCTGCTCGGCCTCATCACGCTTGCCAGCAATCAGGGCGCGGCCGATATCACCTTCACGTCCGCCTGAAAGCGCAATCAGGCCATCACTGTACTGGTGGATCCAGTCGGTCTGCATCACCGGGATGCCGCGGTACTGGCCTTCGAGGTAGCTTTTGGAAATGAGTTGCGACAGGTTGAGATAACCATCGCGGTTCTGGCACAGCAACAGCATGCGGAACGGTTGTTCCGGGCCGTCGGCATCACTTACCCAGGCATCCACCCCGATGATTGGTTTAATACCGGTTGCCAGTGCGGCCTTGTAGAATTTCACCATCGCGAACAGGTTGCCCTGGTCGGTCAATGCCACCGCGGGCATGCCCTGCTCCGCCAGTTGCTGCATCAACGGCTTCACGCGCACCACGCCATCCACCAGTGAATACTCGGTGTGGACGCGCAGGTGGATGAATTTGGGTGTCGTGGTCAAACTACTTTTCCAGCCAGGGAGGATTCAAAGTGTAACACCTGCGCAGTGGCAAGGTACGAGTGGCGAGTGGCGTAGTAAACACAACTCGTGTTTCAGCAGCAACGACTTTACATATAAACAACACTGTTAAAGTATTTTCCAGTTTGTAATAGTGATTGCGTGTCAATAACTTATGCGATTTTGTTATCAGCAATTGTGCAGTATCGGCCAGTCCCATTAACAGACCCTCACACGGGTAAAGCATCTCGCCCTTTTTTCCTTGCCACTGCATCTCGCACCGGCGCATAACTGCGACGATGTTCAGGACACGGACCGTGTTCATTCAGGGCTTCAATATGCGCCTTCGTCGGATACCCCTTGTGCTGGTCAAAACCGTAAACAGGATACTGGCGATGCAATGCCTGCATTTGCGCATCACGTTCAACCTTGGCGAGAATGGATGCGGCACTGATTTCAGTGACACGCAAATCACCCTTGATGATCGCATCAACTGGATAGCTGATTTGGGGGCAACGGTTGCCGTCAACGAATACATGGTCCGGTGTGACACCGAGCTGTTCCACCGCCTGCTTCATTGCCAGCAGCGTTGCCTGCAGGATGTTGATTTGATCGATTGTTACGGAATCTACGCTGACGATGCTCCAGGCTATCGCCTGCTCGCGAATTTTCTGCGCCAGTGACTCGCGGCGCTGTGCGCTCAACTTCTTGGAATCGGTAAGACCGTCGATGGGATTGTTCGCGTCCAGTATCACCGCGGAAGCGACGACATTACCAGCCAGCGGGCCGCGCCCGGCCTCGTCTACACCCGCGAGCAAGCCCTTGACCTGCGGTAGTTCGTCCTGAAATGTGGTTATCATTCCGGTAGAATCGCCCTTTGTTATTGTTGTTGTTCAGGTCTCAATCCTGGACCTATCATAAGAAGAAGCATACCTATGAGCAAGCTGAAAACCGCCGTAATCGGCGTTGGATACCTGGGAAAATTTCATGCCGAAAAATACGCTGCACTGGACAACTGCAAGCTGGTCGCGGTTGTCGACACCAACGAGGAAGTTGCCAGGGAAATCGCCGACAAGCACGGCGTCAAGGCGCTGACGGACTACAAAAGCCTGCTCGGCAAGGTGGACGCGGTCAGTATTGCCGCACCCACGACGTTACACCACAACATTGCCCGCGATTTCCTCGAGCACGGCGCGCACGTGCTGATCGAGAAGCCGATCACGACCACGGTCGACGAAGCCGATGACCTGATCGAGCTGGCGCTGTCAAACGACCTGCTGATACAGGTCGGCCACCTGGAACGCTTCAACGCGGCCATCATGGACCTCGACGACACACTGGATACACCGACGTTCATCGAGTCCCACAGGCTGGCGCCGTTCAACCCGCGCGCGACCGATGTCAACGTGGTGCTCGACCTGATGATCCACGATATCGATATCATCCTCGATATTGTCGATTCCGATATCAAGGACATGCGCGTCTCCGGCACCCCGGTGCTGACTGCGAGCACGGACATCGCCAATGCCCGGCTCGAGTTCGAGAATGGCTGTGTTGCCAACGTCACTGCCAGCCGGGTCAGCGCGAAGACGGAACGCAAGATGCGTATCTTCCAGCACAACGCCTACATCTCCATCGATTTTCATAACCGCGTACTGAATGTATACAAAAAAGGCGACAAGGAAATGCATCCCGGCATCCCGGAAATCGTCAGTGAAGAATCCACCTATGAAAATAACGACGCGCTCAACCTGGAGATCATCGCGTTCCTGGATTCGATACAAAACGGCACGCCGGTCATCGTCAGCGGGGAAGATGGGCGCCGCGCGCTTGACACCGCGATCAGGATTTCATCACTGCTGAAAGAATAATTCGAAAGGATACTTAATGAACATCCCAATGGTTGACCTTAAAGGTCAGTACCAAACACTTAAAGAAGAAATCGACAGCGCACTGATCGAAGCACTGTCGGCAACACAGTACATTCTGGGGCCGAACGTACAGGCATTCGAACAGGAAGCAGCCGACTACCTCGTCGTCAAGCACGCGGTTGGCGTCGCCTCCGGCACCGATGCACTGCACCTGGCGCTCGATGCTGCAGGTATTGGACCTGGCGATGAAGTCATCACCACGCCGTTTACATTTATTGCCACGGCCGAAGCGATCAGTTACGTCGGCGCAACACCGGTGTTTGTCGACATTGACCCGAAAACCTTCAACATCGATTTAAACCAGGTCGAGAGTGCGATCACGGACAAGACACGCGCGGTCA
>JAASSE010000159.1 GCA_021768055.1 Gammaproteobacteria bacterium
CGCAATGGAAAACTCGTCCAGCATCAGCACTTCCGGGTCCTGTGACAATGCCCGTGCAATCGTCAGGCGCTGCTGTTGCCCGCCCGAGAGCAGGCTGCCGAGTGAACCCAGGCGGTCCTTGACCTCGTCCCACAAGGCCGCCCGTGTCAGGCAGCGTTCAACGATGATATCCAGCTCTGCTTTTTCCTTGATCCCGGACAGCCTGGGTGCCAGCGCAACATTGTCGTAGATCGTCAGTGGCAGGCCGACCGGCAGCGGGAACACCACGCCGATGCGACTGCGCAAGGCATAGATGTTGCGCGTCCTGCGTATGTTATGGCCGTTGAATAAAATATCGCCCTGCACTTTCATGTTGGAGGTGAACATGTCCATGCGGTTGATCGCTTTCAGGAACGATGTTTTACCGGCGTTGGCGGGGCCGATGATGCCGAATATTTCATGTTCCCTGATATTCAGCGTGACACCTTCGATGGCCGGTTTATCGCCGTAAAAAATGGACAGGTCACTGATATCCAGCTTCGCTGGCGTATCATGCCGCGTTTCTTCCACGCTTTCGACGACGGCTTCGGCGGTGTCTACCATTTTTTCTTACCACGCAGATACATGCGGAACGCGATGGATATGCTGTTCATGATCAATACCATCGCGATCAATACCAGCGCGACCCCGTAGGGCAGTTCTTCCGGTACGCCCGGTACCTGGGTCGAGACCACGAACAAGTGCAGCGACAGCGCCATGGTCTGGTCGAACACGCCCTGTGGCAGAAACGGCAGGAAGAACGCTGCGCCGGTAAACATGATCGGTGCAGTCTCACCGGTGGTGCGCGAAACCTCCAGGATCACGCCGGTGAGTATGCCGCTGATTGCGTTTGGCAATACCACGCGGTTGATCGTCTGCCAGCGTGTGGCACCCATGTTCCAGCAGGCCTCACGAAACGCCTGCGGAACCGCCTGCAGGGACTCGCGGCTGGCAACGATGATGATGGGCAGAGTCATGATCGCGAGGGTCAGGCTCGCGGCCAGGATGCTGGTGCCAAAGCCGAAAAATATGACAAAGGCGCCAACTCCGAACAGTGCGTGTACGATGGAAGGGACGCCCGCGAGGTTGATAATCGCAAGATTGATCACGCGGGTGAGCCAGTTGTCAGGTGCGTATTCGCTCAGGTAGATCGCCGCGGCCACGCCTACCGGCACCGACACCAGCAGGGCCACGGCCACCAGCCAGATGGTGCCGAACAGTGCCGGGAAGATGCCACCGGCGGTCATGCCGTCAGTCGGGTGCGTGAACAGGAAATCAATCGAGATAATGCTGCCGCCCTTGTAGATCAGTGTGCCCAGGATGATCAGTACCGGTGTAATCAGCAGCATGGTCATCAGCATGAACAGCAGCTGGAACAGCTTCTGGGTCTTGCGGTTGCGTTGATTGAGCTCCGAGGTTTCGAACATTTTCATTTCCTCAGCCTTAATTAGCCTTTGCGTACTCCGCGAACGACCAGGTCCGCTGTCAGATTAATCATGAACGTTACTACGAACAGGAAGATACCGATGGTAAACAACACGCCGTAGTGGTCCGAGCCGACCGCGGTCTCACCAAGCTCTGCGGCAATGGTTGCGGTCAATGCGCGTACTGAATCAAAAATACTGGTCGGCAAGTTCACCGAGTGGCCGGTGGCCATCAGCACGGCCATGGTTTCACCAAAGCCACGTCCGACACCCAGTAGCACCGCACCCAGCAAACCGTTCTTGGCTGCCGGCAATACTACCTTGAAGATCACTTGCCAGCGCGTCGCGCCCATGGCTTCGGCTGCTTCGCGGTAACCGTCGGGTACCGCTTTCAGCGCGTCCTCGGCGATGGACGTCATGATCGGGGCCGCCATCAGGCCGAGAATGATCCCCGCATTGAGCACATTGAGGCCGACCGGCACATCGAACACCTGGATGATCAGCGGGTTCATGATCGTCAGGCCGATAAAGCCCCATACCACGGAGGGGATCGCTGCCAGCAATTCCACCAGCACCTTGAGGTATTCGCGAGTTTTACCGGTAGCAAACTCGCCGATGTAGATCGCCGCGCCCAGCGCAAACGGAATTGCGACCAGCATCGCCAGCCCGGTAACACTGGCGGTTCCGGCAATCAGTGCCAGGATGCCGAATTCGGGTTCATCTTCATCACTGGGGAACCAGTACTCGGAGGTGAAAAACTCGACAACATCGAGGCGTTCGACCACGAAACTCATGCCTTCCATGGTAATGAACACGAATATGCCTATGATGAAAATGATCGCGGAAATACCGCCGATAAACACCACCACCTGCATCACCTTGTCGATGTACCAGTCCAGGGTACGGCGATCATAGGTATTGCGCGCCAGTTGTGCGTCAACGGATGCCATTCAGGATGCGTCCTCACCACGCAGTAATACCATCATGTCCTTGATGCGCACGCCGAGTTCACGGTGTAGTTTTTCATAATCGTCGGCGCTGCAGGCACAGCCTTCGGGTACGGCAGCCAGTTCCCAATTCATCACCGTGGTACCGAATGGCGTGGATTTTATGTAGGATTTGACAGGCGCCTGCAAACTGACGATGACATTGAAGCCGTTCAATTGCACCGGCGTCAGGTCGTTGGCCTTGGGTACAACATTGGATGTATCCAGACCATGTGTATCCATGAATTCCAGTAAATCATCTGCCGGGCTTGCAGCCGGCTTTTTGCCGGCGACGCTGACATAAACGCCGCTTTCAGGAAAATGCTTGCGTGCAACCGCTTCTGCCAGCTGGCTGAGACAGCTGTTGTCATCATCGATAAACAGGATGTGATAGACCTTGCTGGCCTTGCCCTCGCCTGTGACTGTGAATACGGTCTGTTCACACAGGTTTTTCGCCTGGTCGGCGATTCTTTCGAGGCGGTGATAAACGGAAAATACCGCAAACTTTTCCTTGAGCGAGCCGCCTGCCTTTTCGTCAAGCAATCCCTCGTATAAGCCGGATACCATATTGTCAATCTGGGATGACATTGCAATGGTGCTTTTGGCCAGTTCAACATTCGACTCTTCGAATGATGTTGCTGCCTGGTTCAGCATCAACTGGATTTCCTCGGCCAGTAATTCAATACCGCGTTTGAGGTTTTCATCAAGTCCGCCATTGAGCTGTTGCAGTTCACGGCTGATGGTAACCGCATAATCACCGATGCGTTCCAGTATGATATTGATGCGAATGACCGAAGAGATCCGCCTAAGGTGGCCGGCACTGGGTAGATGCACCGCGATGAACTGGTGACACAGGTTGTCGATTTCACGCATCTTCCTGTTGATGGGGCCGTCACCGAGTATGGTCGCGCTGGCAAGTTCTTCGTTCCCGGTCAGCAAAGCATGAACCGAGTTTTTTACCGCCTCTTCCACCCAGCTGGATAGTTTGTGGACTTCGGTACGGATGTTGTCCAGATCATTATCCAGACGTTGTTCGTAATGGGTCATGGTTCAACCTGCGGTGTCTTGTGTAGATTATTATCGCAACATGCTCGTTCTGGTTTCATTAAGCAGCCAGGTTCATCCGCGGCAATGTTAACCGGTTTTGGATCGAACGGATACCTGGCTGGATGCAGCAGCAGGTATCTGCTCATAACCGGCAAGGTGTAGTTAGTTACACTGCACCGTTCTTGTCGGAGCATATCCCTTGTTCTGGATGATGCACTGACCGGTGTCGCTCAGTATCCAGTCCAGGTAATTCTTGATTTCGCCCGTTGGTTCGCCGTTGGTGTACATGAAAAGCGGGCGCGCGATCGGGTAGCTGCGGTCAACTGCCGTCGCAACACTCGGGCTCACGCAGTCACCGCCATCCTTGCCGACGATACAGGCCATCTTAACGTGGTCGGTTGTATAAGCCAGGCCGCTGTAGCCGATGGCGCAGGGGGTTTTCTCGACCAGGTCGACGACATCCTTGGATCCGTGCATATCGAGGGTGCCCGAGCGGTATTTTCCTTTCTTGCCCAGTACGGCTTTCTTGAAGTAGACATAGGTGCCGGAATTGTTCTGACGACTGACCACGATAATTTTGCCACTGCTACAGCCGGGCACGGTGACCCCAAGGTCAGACCATTTGCGCGCCTTGCCCTTGCGGCCATAAATATCCTTGAGCTGTGCGATCGACATCTGATTGAGCGGATTGTCAGGGTGCAGGAAAACGACCAGTGCATCATAGCCGACGACGTGTTGCACCGGATTCTGGCCCCTGTCCTTCGCCATTTTTACTTCCTTGTCCTTCATTTTGCGGCTGGCATTTGCAATATCGACCGTGCCATTGATCATCGCCGCGATACCGGTACCTGAGCCACCGCCGGACACGGCCACGGCGACATCGGGATCTACTTTC
>JAASSE010000160.1 GCA_021768055.1 Gammaproteobacteria bacterium
ATTGTCAGGCAGGTTGCCACAGCCCTCAAAGTCGCGCACGAGAAGAATATTGTTCATCGCGATATAAAACCCGACAATATCATGTTCAGGGCAGATGGCTCTGTCGTGCTCATGGATTTTGGCGTCGCGCGCTCGGTAGATTCGGCGGCCACTCAAATGACCCAGGCGGGCCTGATCATTGGTACACCACAGTACATAAGCCCGGAACAGGCTCAAGGCGAAGAAATTGGTCCGTATTCGGATATCTATTGCCTGGGTGTTGTTTTTTATGAAATGTTGACGGGCAAAGTACCCTACGCTGCAGATACGCCTCTTGCCCTCGCCTTAAAACATGTCTCTGAACCTGTTCCTGATTTACCTGCAAATCTAGCGGCATACCAGCCATTACTTAATCGCATGATGGCAAAAAAACGCGATGAGCGTTATTCAAATTGCGATCAGATCATTGCTGACATCGATAAAATCGGTGCAGTAAGGCCTGCGGTCCATACAACAGAAACCCATCGCGCAGCTGCTGCTGATACAGGGAATGCGACTGCTGAAAGCCTGACTATCGTTGAAGATATAAACACAATTAACGATAAAGGAAATGATAAAGAAGAAGCACTAGCGCTGACCGAGATAAATATAACTGATCCGGCCAGTAGTTCACAAAAAAGCGGTTCAAAAATTATTCCATTCCTGTTGATAGCACTGGGTTTATTGATAGCTGGCGGTGTTTACCTGTTTAGTGATGTCGATATCGGAAAGTTAAAGACAATGGTCGGGCTTGATGCCGGACCGGTCTACTCAAGGGTAGGGAGATTAATTTCGATACCAGATGGCTCGTTTAAAATGGGCAATCGTCGCGGTGGTTCTACGGAAAACCCTGTACACACTGTTCGCATTAATGGTTTCAAGCTCGGTGAAACCGAAGTCACACAAAAACAATGGCGGCTGGTGATGGGTAGTGATGTTTCCTATTTTAAAGGCTGTGATGACTGCCCGGTAGACAGTGTTAGCTGGAATGATGTTCAAACTTTCCTCAAAAAACTGAATAAACAAACTGGGCTGCGCTTCCGGTTACCCAGTGAAGCCGAATGGGAATATGCTTGTCGCAGTGCAGGCAAGGATGAAAAATATTGCGGTGGCGGCGATGCAAACAAGTTGGCCTGGTATGGAAATAACAGCCGTGAAAAAACACATCCGGTGGCACAAAAACAAGCCAATGGTTTAGGGCTTCATGACATGAGTGGTAATGTTTGGGAATGGACACGGGATTGTTGGCACGATAGTTACAATGGTGCGCCATCTAATGGTAAAGCATGGGAAAGTGGTACTTGCGCGCAGCGTGTATTGCGCGGTGGTTCATGGATCGGTGTAGCAGGTGGTTTGAGCTCGACTGGTCGCCTGGGATCTTCTCCTGCTAAAGGCAGCCGAAATTTCGGTTTTCGAGTGGCACAGGATTTGTAATTTTTGATCAATGGGGTCATGATCAATGAGGTCAGGCTCGATTGATACAGAAACTATTAAATAGCCACGGAGAAAGCGATGTTATTGAAGCAAAAATCCACGGGTCATATGGTCGAAGTATTGAGCATCATTGATCTGATTAACCTGAACCGCGATGAAGTAGTCGGTCGTTATCAGGAAGGCGAAGAGCTCCAGGATCCAATCAAGATCAGGAAAACCGACCTGATCTTCCTGTCAGGAGAGGAACTACCGCGCTGCTGGACAGACCCGCATTATCGCGATGAAGAGCTGACGCGATAACAAAGACACCATTAACAGGGGAAGTTCTCTCTTACTCGCATCATCAATGCTGATTCCGTACGCGCGTAGGTGGACCGGCGGAAGCCAAATAGTCCCGATAACCACCGGTCTCGCTTATTTAGACTAATATCAAATTCAGAACCCTTATAAATGGGCCGTGCAGTCATAACGGGAGCCTGACATGACCCCGCGCATTCCGGCAGATCCGGTCAAGCAATTCAAAGACGTTCTCCAGCACAACCCGACTGATGCTCACAAGGTGATGCACCAGTTCGTGGCGCTGGGTCAGCCATTGCTGCTGCGCAGCGAGCTGCTGGATGCATTCAAGTCGTTGTGTGATTCTGATGATAGTGGCCGTCTGGCCGAGTCCCCGCTGGCCGAAGCCATCCACGCCTGCCAGGAAGCGGCGCTTAACCACGCGTGGATCATCATGGCATTTCGCCGCCGCGTCGCGCGCTGGGAGTATCTGCGCATCCACGTGGAAACCATGGACGTTGAAGAGGTGACTGTTGATGAGTATCTCCGTTTCAAGGAGCATCTCATCGCGCACCAGCATGAAGATGAATTCGTGCTGGAAATCGACCTGGCTCCCTTCGATCGGGAGTTCTACAAGCTCCAGGAGCCGGGCTCCATCGGTCGCGGGGTGGAGTTTCTCAACCGCCGCCTGTCCAGCCACCTGTTCGAGGAGTTTGGGAAAAAGGCCGAGCATGTACTGGAATTTCTCAGCGTCCACCGTTACAAGAACCAGCAGCTGATGCTGAATGAAAAGGTCACCGACCTGGACGTGTTGCGAGATGCACTGCGCAGCGCCATGGAACTGCTTGCGCAACTGTCGCCCGAGGCACCGTGGGCAGATGTGGTGCACGAACTCAGACACCTGGGCTTTGAACCGGGTTGGGGCCGGGACGTGAAACGAACCCGGGAGACCATGCAGCTGCTGCTCGAGATTCTCGAAGCGCCATCGCCGGACAACCTCGAGGCTTTCCTCGGCAGGGTGCCGATGATCTTCTCCCTGGCGATCATTTCACCTCACGGCTTCTTCGGACAATCCAACGTCCTTGGCCGCCCCGACACCGGCGGCCAGGTGGTTTATATCCTCGACCAGGTGCGTGCGCTGGAAAAAGAGATGTACGACCGGCTTTATGCGCAGGGCCTGGAAATCGATCCCCAGATCCTGGTCGTCACCCGCCTGATTCCGGAAGCGGACGGCACCACCTGCGACCAGCGCGTGGAGCATATTGCCCGGACTCGTTATGCCCGTATTCTGCGCATACCCTTCCACAGCGCATCAGGCAACATCAAGCGCAAGTGGATTTCACGTTTCGAGATCTGGCCTTATCTCGAGCGTTTCTCCATCGATGCCGAGCATGAACTGCTGGGTGAGCTGGGAGGGCGACCCGACCTGATTATCGGTAATTACTCCGATGGCAACCTGGTGGCTTCGTTGATGTCCCGGCGCCTGGGTGTAACCCAGTGCAACATCGCCCATGCGCTTGAAAAGACGAAATACCTTTATTCGGATCTATACTGGCAGGACAACGAACCGCATTACCATTTCTCCTGCCAGTTCACCGCTGACCTGATCGCGATGAACACGGCGGACTTTATTATCACCAGTACCTACCACGAGATCGCTGGCACCCGTAACAGCCTGGGCCAGTACGAGAGCTATGCCAGTTTTACCATGCCGGGACTGTACCGGGTGTTGCAGGGCATTGATGTGTACGATCCCAAGTTCAACATCGTTTCGCCCGGCGCTGATCCCGAAGTCTATTTTCCCTATACCAAATCACTGAGCCGGTTCAGCCATTTACACGACGAGATCGAGTCTCTCATCTACGGTGACGGAGAGATTGCAGCAAGCCGGGGGGAATTGATAGACAGGGACAAGCCGCTCATTTTTACGCTTGCCCGCATGGACCGGATCAAGAACGTGACCGGCCTGGTGGAATGGTACGGTAAAAATGCAACGTTACGTGACGAGGCCAACCTGCTGGTTGCCGCCGGCTTTATTGACCCGGAAGAATCCGATGATGAAGAAGAGCGCAGCCAGATCGAGCTCATGCATAAGCTAATGGACAGGTATGAGCTGGACAACCAGGTCCGTTGGCTGGAACGACAGGTCGACAAGGAACGTAATGGCGAGATCTACCGTTATGTTGCAGATGGCCGGGGTGTGTTTGTCCAGCCTGCCTTGTTCGAGGCCTTCGGTCTGACGGTTATCGAGGCTATGGTCTGCGGCCTGCCCACTTTCGCTACCTGCTACGGCGGGCCAACCGAGATCATCGAGGACGGCAAGTCAGGTTTTCACATTGATCCGAATCACGGCGAGCTGGCAGCACAACGTATCGCCGAATTCCTGGTGCGTTGTCGTGAAGAACTGGGCTACTGGGAGAGCATTTCCAAGGGCGGTCTCGAGCGGGTCGAGGCACGTTATACATGGCGGCTCTATGCCGAACGCATGATGACCTTGTCAAGGGTGTACGGATTTTGGAAGCACGTTTCGGGACTCAAGCGCACGGAGACGCGCCGTCACCTGGAAATGCTCTATGCACTGCAGTTCCGGCCACTGGCTTCGGCTCTGGAAGATTGAAGTCTATGAAA
>JAASSE010000161.1 GCA_021768055.1 Gammaproteobacteria bacterium
AATGTACTCGGCTCGCAGGACAACCTCGCCTTTACCCGCGCTGAAAAAGAAGCCATCGGTCGCCAGCTAGAACAAAGCAAGGAACGCTTCAAGGTTGGCCTGATTGCGATTACCGACGTACGTGAGTCCCAGGCTTCCTACGACAACGCGGTCGCCAACGAGATCGTTGCCGAGAATGCCTTGCGCAACAGTATCGAAGCACTGCGTGTTCTGATTGGTGATCCGGTCGAAGATCTCAAGCCGCTTGCCGAAAAGTTTCCACTGCTGTCACCCGAACCCTCTGATATTAACGAATGGCAGCGCATGGCACTGGAAAACAATCTCAGCCTTAAAGCTGCGAAGTTCTCCTTGAACGCGGCAAAAGAGGCCTTTGAAAGCAGCCGCGCCGGCCACTACCCGACCGTGAATTTCAATGCGACACATGAGTTCGACAGTTCTGACGGCAGCCCGTTTGGCAGCTTTATCGGCGGTCGCGATACCACCAACACGCACCTTACCTTGCAGCTTGATTTACCTATTTATGAAGGCGGCGGCACCAGTTCACGCTCACGCCAGGCCAATGCCGAAATGTGGTCGGCCCAGGCTGTGGTCGACCAGGCAACACGTACGACCGTGCAGGAAATTCGTGATGCCTATCTCGGTGTGCAAGCTTCCATTTCTTCGGTCAGAGCCTTCAAGCAGGCGCTGATCTCGGCGCGTACCTCAGTGGAAGCTACCGAAGCCGGATTCGAGGCCGGTACCCGTACCAGCGTGGACGTTTTACTGGTGCAGGGCCGCCAGTTCGAGGCTGAACGCAATTATGCGCGCTCGCGCTACGACTACCTGCTCGACCTGCTGGAGCTGCAACGCGCTGCCGGCTCACTAACACGTGAAGACATCTGGCAAATCAATGAATGGCTGGCGGGCAACGCTAAGGACAAGACCGGCGACTACTGACAAAACCCGGCCTCACCACCCTGAATAATATGAGCCACGTAATCCCCCTCAATGCGCGCTCATTTCTGGCTCCCAGATACTGGCCCATGTGGCTGCTGTTCGGCTTTATGCGCCTGTGTGTCATGTTGCCTCTGACCTGGCAGCAAGCCATCGGTCGCTTTCTCGGCACATTATTCTACCGACTGGTGGCATCGCGGCGCCGCGTCGCGCGCATCAATATCCGCCAGGCCTATTCAAAAATGAACGAAGCACAGATACGCGAACTCATGCGTGAGAATTTTCGCAACCTGGGCATCTCCGTCCTTGAAATGGGATTGTCATGGTGGGGTAACCGGGACTACCTGCGGTCAATTTGTGCAGTCGAGGGCAGGCAAAATCTCGATGATGCGCTGGCGACAGGTAAAGGCATTATCCTGCTGACCGGCCATTTCACCACGCTGGAAATCGGCGCCTTGCTGATGGCGTTGCAAACACCGATTAACGGTGTCTATAAAAAAGCGCACAACCCGATGTTCAATGCCTTTATGGCGCATTACCGTTCGACGTACGGAACCGGACTTATTGAAAACAGGAAGGTAAGCGCCATCATCCGCAGCCTGCGCAATGGCAGCGCGATGTGGTTTGCACCCGACCAGGATTTTGCGAGCAAGGATATCGTGTTCACACCATTTCTCGGCGGCATGGCATCAACTCTGACTTCAACCGCGCGCATGGCAGAGATGACCGGTGCAATTGTAGTTCCGTTCTACCCGGTTCGTCTTGAACACGGCAAAGGTTATAAACTTGTGATACTTCCGGCACTGGATAACTTTCCGTCGGATGACATAAAAGCGGATTCCGCACTGGTAAACAAGGTGATTGAAGACATGGTCTATGCCAACCCGGAACAGTATGGCTGGGTGCACAAGCGATTCAAGTCGCAACCTGACGGGCAACCCTCGATCTACTCGTAACATGCTTGTTTATCGCCTGCTTAACTTTCTGTTGCTGCCGCTGACCCTGACTTATATCATCTGGAAAGCGCTGCGCCACAGGCAACTACGCTATCTGCTGCAGCGTCTTGGTCTTGGGCTGCGTGGTATACCGCAGCATTGTGTGTGGTTGCACTGCGCATCGGTGGGTGAAGTCAACACAGCACTGCCTTTAATCGCTGAATTGCACAAACGCAATCCGGAACAAAACTTTCTGATCACAACCAATACACCAACCGGCGCAAGCATAGTCATCAAACAGAACCAGCCTTATCTGTACCATGCCTATCTGCCATTCGACTGGGTGTTGTCGGTAAGCCTGTTCATCACACGTCTGCACCCGGCTTGTTTGTATGTGCTTGAAACCGAGCTGTGGCCTAACCTGTTCAGCCTGTGCGACCGTGCCGGCGTTCCCATCACTATCCTCAATGGGCGTTTGTCGTCGAAGACAACAACAACGTTTAAATGGGTACGGCAGGTACTGGGACAATTGCTGAGCAAGACAAAGCACATCTATGCCCGCAGCGAAGCAGATCGCAATGCCTTCATAAAACTGGGTGCCACTACTGACAAAGTTACGCAGCTGGGCAACCTGAAATACGCCCCACCTTCAGGATCCGTCAACAACAAGCCGGATGTTGATATTGCATATGTCGTAGTGGCATCAACCCACGACAATGAAGAAGAGCAGATCGCCGACCTCTGGTTCAAGCTGAATCGAAACGAGTTGTTGGTGATCGCCCCGCGCCACCCCGAAAGACGCGATGACATTATCAGGCAACTCTCGGTGTTGTCAGACGCTATTGCAGTACGCAGCAAGAATGACCCGATAACAACAGCAACACGGATTTATTTACTCGATACCGTGGGTGAACTGAACGGCTGGTTCAGCGATGCCAGGCTGGTGGTGATGGGTGGTACGTTTGTTCCCAAAGGCGGCCACAACCTGCTGGAGCCCGCACATTTCGGCAAGGCCGTTATCTTCGGTCCTGATATGAAAAACTTTGAAGAAGAAGCCCGCCTGATGCTGGATAACCATGCCGCGATACAGGTCGACTCCATCGATGAACTGGGTGACAAACTGTGCCTGCTGCTCGATGACGCAGTTGCACTCGAGTCCCTGGAAAACAATGTGAAACAGGCATCGGCAAAGTTTGCGCACATTGTCGCCGACTATGCTGACAGGCTCAGCCAGCAACAAAAGCAATCCGTATAAACGCGCGGCGTATTTCACCCGGTGCTTCTGTTTCTAACTCCTGTAGCCTTCGAGCAAACTGTCCCAGTCTGTCTGTTCATAATGAAATGTTTCATTCATTGCTTTGAACTTGCGCAATGATCGCTGCAGCCTGGCAAGGTTGGCGGCTTTCCAGGCATCGCCCATGTGACGAAAACAACCTTTATCAAAGTCGATCAGATACACCACCCCAGTTTCCGGGTTGAACAGGATATTCCTTGCATTCAGATCAGCATGATACACATTGGCGTCATGAAACTTTCTGATGCAGGCACCGACTTCGTTCCAGCTTTTATCTTCAAGTTTATTATCCTGCAGAAAATCCGCCAGCGTTACCACGTCACTGATCTTTTGTGTGATCAGGTCAGCGCGATAAAACAGGCCCGCTTGAACAACACTGGCAGCTACTGGAACCGGGGATGGCAGCCCCGCTTTCTGCATTTGTGCCAACAGGCGCCACTCTCTGAACGAACGTGACCTGTCATGGCTTGTGCCGATGTATTTATCACCGAGCAGTGCGGCCATCCTGCCGCCACGCTGATAATGCTTGAGCACCAGTTCCTGATCCTGGTGTTGAAAAAAAACGGCATGCGCTCTGCCCTGGGCCAAGGCATGTTCACCAGCGTTTGATTTTACTCTTGCAATATCAAAAAGACCGGCGTCCGGATGTTCAATCAATGAAGCATCGTATAGGATATGCCGCTGACCGATACTAATTATCCGTTCACTTTGCCCAGATGACTCTGCCACTTTCTTCCCCCACTCGAATCTGTATGCCTGCTACGCCTGTCTGCAATTGGTGATGTTAGCCACACGCTTCCCGTGTTAAGAACCTTGTAGCATCACTGGCCCGGCACAAGGATTACCTGGGTGATCGGCAAGAATGAATATGCCATGGTCAGCGAGATCGACGGCGTCGAGTTTATCATTTTTGATAAATCACTTGGGGCCGGTGCTTATAAAGCAGTTCAACAGCAATTGAAAAATTGGCGATTCGATGTACTGCTGCATATGCAAATGGCATTACGTGCATTGATTACAAGCGAAGATGTCACAACAATGCTGACGAAGGCATTGCAAATTAGCTGACTACTCGCGAATACATCCTGAATAGTTGTTATCGATGCCACTGGCCTTGACTATGGAAAATTCGTCGTCCACTTCGGCATCCGTGTTGATATAGCGGGAAACCAGTTTGTCACCATCGAT
>JAASSE010000017.1 GCA_021768055.1 Gammaproteobacteria bacterium
GTTGATGCCAACACGCCTACAGAAATGACCGTTGATATTAATCTTCGAGATTCCATAGACCTGTCTGGCATCGACTATAAACTCGCGCCCGTGTTGAAACTGGTGCAGGATGACCAGACCGGCTCGATCAGTGGCAAGATAAAGAAAAAACTCGTGACCGATTCAGACTGCACTGGCAACCCGGCCACGGGTGAGGGTAGTGCAGTTTACCTGTACGAGGGTTTCAATGTTGAACCCGATGATGATGATGATGACGGCGCCGTTAAGCCTGAGTACATCGCACCGGTTAAAGTAAATCCAAAATCGGGCCAGTACACTTACGAATTTGGCTTTGTCCCGTTCGGCAACTATACGATTGCGTTTACCTGCCAGCTTAATCTGGATGATCCGGACGAGGATGATGATATAGAGTTCAATGCCCCGAAGAATGTACAGGTTGCCAAAACCAAGCCAATAAACATTCCGCTTCGCTAATAGCTAACAGTTTGTTTCGCTCGATTACCTGTAGTCAGATATATCAAAATTGTTCAGCCATTCCTTGAGCTCAGGGAAATGCAGTGGCTCAGACAAATAATAGCCCTGTATACGGTTGCATTTAAGTTTATCCAGCAGTTCCATGACCTGGATTTCTTCAACGCCTTCTGCAATAACCGACATACCCAGGTCATGCGCCATCGCGATGGTGGCATTCACGATCGGGTAGTTTTGAGAGTCTTTGTGCAGGCCAATAATAAATGATTTGTCGATCTTGAGTTCGTTGATCGGGAATTTCTGCAGGTAGGCGAGCGAAGAATAGCCCGTACCGAAATCATCGACTGATATGCGGATGCCGGCATCAGCAAATTTTTGCAATACACGGGCAGAACGCAGCGGGTTGGTCATGATTGCATTTTCGGTCACCTCAATCACCAGCCTGGTGGCATCGAAGCCGCAATCCTGCATGATGATTTCAAGGTCATCCAGTAAAGAAGCGTCCAGCAGGTTGAGTGGTGATACATTAATCGAAACCTGGAAATCTTCATGGACATCGAGCAGCTGTTTCAGTTGCGCAGCGGCCTTGTCAAAAACCAGCTTGGTCATTTCACCGATCAGGTTTTCTCGCTCCGCCAGCGGGATAAATTTATCCGGCGAAATCACGCCGATACGTGGGTGCTTCCAGCGCGTCAGCAACTCACAGCCACAAGGGTGACCTGTTCTCAGATCCACCTTGGGCTGAAACACCGCCTCGAACTGGCCTGACCTGATGCCCTCACGCATTTCAACCGACAGCTGCAGGTCCTCGAAGCGGTGCTTGTCCATATCTTCATGGTAAGAGGCCACTTTCAGCCCCTGGTATTTGGCTTCATACATGGCGACATCGGCGTGCTGGATCAGCAGTTCCGGTGTGGCGCCATCTTCCGGGTACATCGCGATGCCGATACTGGTACCGACCTGCAGGGTATGACCGTTTACCTGAAACGGCGGTTCCAGCAGGCCTGCCAGCTTGATCGCCAGCTTTTCGGCAACCACACGCTCGACCCCCTCGATGATGGCGCAGAATTCGTCACCGCCAATCCTGGCGATTGTATCGGTGTCACGGATGCCTGAGTTGAGGCGTTCTGCGACAATGCGCAATACCTCGTCACCCACACCATGACCAAGGGTATCGTTAATATCCTTGAAGCGATCGAGGTCGAGCAGGCATACTGCAAACGAATCGTCCTCCCTGCCCGCGCGCATTATGGCGCCCGATATCCGGTCATCATTTAACGAGCGGTTCGGCAGCCCGGTTAATTCATCATGCATGGCCTTGTAATGCATGCGCTCAGCCAGGTCTACCAGCGACAGGCGCATGTCTTCCAGGTCAACAGCCAGGTTTTTGACTTCACTGATGCGCGTGGCCAATGTCACCTCTGTGGTGGTCTCACCTTCCGCGACAGCCCTGGACCACTCCCTCAAGGTACGCAGTGGTTTGGTTATCACGTTGGTAAAATAGCCCAGCAGCACCATGATGCTTACGAAATACATTCCGAGTATCGCCAGGCTGCTTTTTTTAACCAGCGCCAGCCGCTCTGTTACCACCGCTTCATCGAAGCCGAGCTTGAACGTGGTAAATGCGATCCCGCCTATCTGAATATTTGCAGGTACAGAAATAAAATAGATGCCGTCATCATGATGGCCAATATGATCGTCTTCAATAAAATCGTCCGGCAGTATGCTCATGCTGTCTTTCGGCGTTAAGTGCACATCATAGTCATCGGACAATTCAATATACAAAACCTCGCCACTGAGCAGCGCGTATTCCATCAGCAAAATTGTTTTATTGGCATCAATGATTTCTTCTTCCGCAGATATCACATCAACCAGCATGCCAGTTATTTCCCTGACATGGCCGATGAACTGCTCTTCGGAGTTCTTTTCGTAAATATTGATAATCGTGGTGTACAGAATGGGCAACAGCACGAGATGAATCAACAGAACGCCCAACATGACATGGCTTGTCATGCTGAAGCTTTTACGTTTATCAGCCTGGCCTACCATAAGATCTGTATGACTTCGATGTTATCCATATTCTTGATAGCCGAGACTTCAATGAAGCTGATGTCCCCGACATTTTTTTGCAAGTGATCGTTCAGTTCTTCGTATGATGATATCTGGCGAATCTCTTCTGCGCCCTGGCGAAAGATGCGCTTGACCAACTTGCGTTTATAACCGCCCTCGGTCATGTGCATTACGTTTTTGAGGAAGTCGTCATACAGCTCCTGCGAGTGTGTATTCAGAACCGGTTTGTTTACTGCCTTGCTTTCAGCCGATTTAAGCCCCAGGTATACCCTGCGAACATCCCTGATGCTTAATTCTTCAATACTCGAACCCTTCGCCGCAATCAACGCGACCTTGTCAGCTTTCGCGCTAACAGGTGTGACACATGCCAGTATAGCTAGCACAATAATGGCAACCGCCATAAACATGAAATGTTTATGTGTTTGTGCACGGCTTGTGTTTGTGAAAGTGTTCATGACGGCACCTAGAACACCAGATCCAGTCCGATTGATATGGACTCGGAGTCGCCTTTAACCGGCACCATGACACCCTCATCAACGACCTTGTCGAACTGGGCCTTGAGCGCCATGTTCGGATAAAAGTCCCAACGCACGCCCAGCGTGGTGGTATGGTGCTTTTCATCGTTGCCGATGGCATTAATTGCCTGTTCGAAAGCCGAGTAGGTAATGTGCGGCGTGAAATCATCAATCTGGTAGCCAAACGACAGCATGTAGGCCTCGATATCAATATCGTTGTCCGGCCGTTTGTAGTCATTGAATTCAGTTAACACCTGCAACTGGTCAAGTGTGAGGTTGACGGACAGGCCAAAGAACTTCTGCTTCACATCCTGGATAACATTGATGCCGTTGATGTCACGATCTACCAGGCCCTGCATGTAGGTCAGGCGGATATCCAGCAGCTCGTTGGTCATGCTGCCGACGATGCCAAACATGTTCTTCCAGGTTTCATCAACGCTGGCATTGGGCGTCAATTCGCTCAACAGGTCATTGTCTTCCGACTCTTCGCTGCCGTAATACACATTGACGCTGCTGTCCCACTGGCCCAGGCCCCACTCGTAGAGCAGGCTGATGCCTTCGTAGTTGGTGATCTGCCAGGTGTACAGGTCCGCCGGCGGGCGTATCCAGTAATAGGCATAACCGAGATCAAAATAATCGGAGTAGTAGTACAGCGGCAGGCGCTTGCGCCCTAACTGCACGGACAGTTCCGGCGTGATGAAGTAGTTGACATACAACCAGTCGACTTCGGGCTCGAAGTCCCTTGCGCCATGGACCACGATCTGCGCGATCAGTGAGAACTCATCGGTGAAATACGAGGAGAACTGCAGGCCCAGGCTGGTATCCGGTGACAGGGACCACTCCTCGTCATAGATTCCGGTTTTCGGGTAATCCGCAAGAAATTCATTGCCTTCGATCACTTTCCCTGCGACCACGGAGGCAAAACCATTGAGGTGAACTTCCGCTGCAGCCAGCGGATGAAATAGCAGCGCAGCCAGCAAAACCGCGGCTGCATAAAATCTGTGCACTCTATTTCCTTGTTAACAAACCAATATCTATATAAGTATAGGAAAATCTGATGGTTTTACAGCCTGTTTGCGTCCATATACGCCGTCGTGCCAGCACTCATTTGATAAAATGGCGACTTACAGACCCAACTCACGGCTCCGTTGAACTCCAGGACCGGAGCACTGTCCGTTGAATACTATGAAATTACTACGATTGTTGCTTGCCTACACCTACCAGCTGATGTTTGTCATCAGTGTTATATTCGTGCTCGGCGTAAGCAGCGCCTATGCCAGCACAAACACAGCGCCGACAACCGGCCAGACTCACCTGAACGATGGTTACAGTGCATTAAAACTGTTCCTCGAAGATGAGCAGTACCTCACCCTGATACGCCGCACCAAGAGCATACTGACCTTCAGCGGCATCAGCGAGCCTTCAAAAAAGCTGATCGATGAGATTGCCGATACTTCGGAAAAAGCACTGGATGAGCTCGAGCGAATGGCAGCTTACAATCCGAGCATCACCATCGAAGACATGTCGGATCACACGCTCGCCAAAGCCACGCTGGACTCCATGCGCATGGAAACTGCGAAGGAATTTCTTGTCAGCGGTGAAGACTTCGAGAAGAGCCTGCTGGTCAGTCAGATGCAGGTGCTACGGGTAATAAGCCACCTGGCGAAACAACTGGAACAAAATGAAACCAACACCAGGCGCAAGGTATGGCTCAAACAACTTGCTGCGCGGTATGAAAAATATTATCAGCAGGTTTTCGCACGACTGTCGGTAACAGCCAAAGGCAAGGCATAGAACGCCGTCAGTCGAACACGACTGTTCTGTTTTCACATACCAGCAGGCTATGGTTTAGCTGGTGCCATATGGCGCGGGCGAGCACGATTTTCTCCAGGTCCCTTCCTTTTCGCACCATGTCACCGACCGTGTCTTTATGACTGACATGAACGACATCCTGTTCAATGATGGGGCCGGCATCAAGTTCGGCTGTTACATAATGACTGGTGGCGCCGATTATTTTAACGCCGCGTTCATACGCTGAATGATAGGGCCGTCCGCCAGGGAATGCGGGCAGGAAAGAATGGTGGATGTTGATGATGCGTTGCGGATATTGTGCGATAAAGTTCTCGCTTAATATCTGCATGTAACGCGCAAGCACGATGAAATCAATCTTGTAACTTTTCAGCAATTCAAGCTGCTTAGCTTCCTGTTCCTGCTTGTTGTCCTTGTCGACAGGCAAATGAAAGTAATCGATACCAAAACGTTCGGCAACTGACGCCATGTCATTATGGTTGCTGATGATCAGCGGTATATCGACCTGCCATTCACCTGCCTCGTAACGCGACAATATGTCGTAAAAACAATGTGGCAGTTTTGACACGAACAAGGCCATGCGCGGCTCATCGCTGGAGAAATGCAAATGCCACTGCATCCCAAAGCGTGCCGCGACACTGGCTTCGAATTCCTTACCGATATTTTCCAGTGCCAGCGTAAATTTTTGCAGATCCCATTCAACCCGCATAAAGAACATCTGATGTTCAGCATCAACGTGCTGGTCCAGGTTAAGAATATTGCCGCCGTTGTTGAAGATAAAATCAGTTATTGCGACAACAATGCCCGGCCTGTCCTTGCAATGAATCAACAGTATTGCGGATTGTGTGCTGGTCTGGTTCATTTCAGGATCAATCCTGTGGTATAGCCTGTCACGATATTTTAAGACTTTTTGTCCGTGACGAAATAACGCAGGCAGGGCTGCAATATCCGGATATCAATGCGAAGATTCATAAAATACAGGAACATCATGGTTTATGCACATGAATAACACAATAAATAAATTCAAACAGTTTATTGGTATTACGCCGGGCTATATCAGTCACCACGAACGCATTATTTCCACCGCGGGTGGGTTCCTCGGCATACTTGGCATTATCCTGGTTAGCATCTACGCAGTTGGCGAGCAGGGCGCCGCGATGATTGTCGCATCCATGGGCGCTTCTGCGGTATTGTTGTTTGCAGTACCGCACGGCGCGCTGGCACAACCCTGGAACGTGTTTGGCGGTCATCTTGTTTCTGCCATCGTCGGTGTCAGTTGTGCGCGTTATATTCCTGATATAACCATTGCGGCCGCAGCCAGCGTGGGCCTCGCCATTGGCGCGATGCATTACCTGCGCTGTATTCATCCGCCGGGCGGGGCTACTGCGCTCACCGCCGTGCTCGGCGGACCAGCGGTACTGGCGCTGGGCTATGGCTATGTGCTGATGCCGGTGTTGATCAATACCCTGGTCATCTTGCTTATCGCCATTATGTTCAATGCATTATTCCAGTGGCGCCGCTACCCGCCCATGCTTTCAGCTGGCACGTCCGGCGTGCGGCCCGCGGAAGATCTGCATCCACCGATCGAACATGCTGACCTGGTGTATGCACTGAGCCAGCTCGACACTGTCGTCGCCGTTTCAGAAGAGGACCTGCTGAATATTTATGCACTGGCAACCGGGCAAAAAAACAGGGGCGAGGGACGAGGGACGAAGGACGAGTAAAAAACTACGGGCTGATACAGCTGATTCCCGTTTATCTGCGATGCAGAACTAGCCTGACGATGCATTGGTCAGATATATCATGAGCCCACCGCACATTTGCAACATTAAAACGTACTTGTGTTGGACTGTATGCACATTTCTACTGTTAAGCCATTTCATCGTTCATGCTGCCGAAAAAAATGGTTTTGAACTAGATGGCGCACTGATACCTCCGGGCGAGATATTTCATGGTGGGCCGTCAAAGGATGGCATCCCCTCGATCGACAAACCGGTTTTTGTTAAACCTGCAGATGCAGACTATCTTGAAGACGACGATGCGGTACTTGGTATCGTAATCAGTGGACAGGCAAGGGCATACCCATTAAAAATTCTCAACTGGCACGAGATCGTCAATGATGAAATAGACAACCAGCCATTTGTTATTACCTATTGCCCGCTGTGCGGCAGCGGAGTTGCGTTTGATCGCAGGCTCAATGGCGAAACCCTGAGTTTTGGGGTTTCGGGACTTTTATATAACAGCGATGTATTGTTATACGACCGCGAATCGGAATCACTGTGGTCACAACTGATGAACAAGGCGGTAACCGGCGAGCACAAGGGCGCGTCTTTGACTATGCTGCCGATTCAACATACCACCTGGTCAGACTGGAAGCGTGTTCAACCTGAGACAAAAGTCCTGTCAGACAAAACCGGTTATTGGCGAAATTATAATAAAAGCCCGTACCGTTCATATAACAAATCTACGCATTTATATTTCCCGATTTCAATCAAGGCATCTAAACAATATCATCCCAAGGAAAATGTTCTGGGTATCGATATAAATGGATTATTCAAGGCCTATCCCTTTATTGAACTTAACAAACATGGCAAGCAGCGATTCAACGACAGGGTAGGCGACACGGTTGTAACTATTCACTGGAACAGGCAAAGCCAGTCAGGAAGCATCACATTAGAAGATGGTATACAAATACCCGTAATTCAGAGTTACTGGTTTGCATGGTATGCTTTTCATCCGGATACATTATTATTCACATCCAAACCATAATGAGCTCAATTGTTCAGTAATCAAGACTTATTTGCCAATACAGAAGTCGGCAAAAATACGTCCGAGCAAATCTTCACTGGTGAATTCACCGGTAATGCTTGACAGTTGTTGTTGTGCTAACTTGAGCTCTTCGGCAAGCAATTCACCGTTACCACTTTGCAAACAGGTCGTCGCTTGTTGCAGATTTTCAATTGCGGCGTTTATTGCTTCAACATGCCTGCGCCGTGCTATAAAAAGGCCTTCGGTACGTTGTTCATAGCCCATGCATTGCTTCAGGTGCTGGCGCAGCGAATCAATGCCGTCGCCTGTTTTTGCTGACAAATAGATTTCCGTTCCAGCATCACTTTCCTGCAAGCCAATTTCATCGCCGCTCAAATCTGTTTTGTTGTAAACATACGTAATACCGACATTGTCAGGAACCTGGGCTAACACATCTTCAAGCGGTTCATCTTTAACTTGCGCATCGATAACATAAAGCAAGCGATCGCTTTGTTCGATCTGTTGCCATGCCCGGCGCACACCTTCCTGTTCGATTACGTCTTCAGATTCGCGCAAACCTGCGGTATCGATAATGTGCAGGGGCAGGCCGTCTATTTGGATGTGTTCACGCAGGACATCACGCGTAGTACCGGGAATCTCGGTAACGATTGCAGCCTCACTTTCGGCCAGACGGTTAAGCAAACTGGACTTGCCGGCATTGGGTTTGCCAGCAATAACAACCGACATGCCTTCCTTTAACAGGCAGCCCTGTTTTGCTGATGCAAGCACTGCTTGTATTGTTGATTGCAGTGCATGCAGTTTTTCTGCGATTGCCTTGTCGGCAAGAAAGTCTATTTCCTCTTCCGGAAAATCCAGTGCTGCTTCGACATGTACACGCAACTGTATTAACTGTTCGACCAGGGAATGGATTTGTGCGGAAAACTCGCCCTGCAATGAACTGATAGCAGCACGTGCGGCATCTTCACTTTCTGCCGCAATGATATCGGCGATTGCTTCCGCCTGTGCCAGATCAATTTTGTCATTTAAAAAAGCGCGTTCGCTAAACTCTCCTGCGCGTGCAATGCGCGCGCCGAGTTTTATTGTCTGTTGCAACA
>JAASSE010000018.1 GCA_021768055.1 Gammaproteobacteria bacterium
AGCAGCAACGGCACCTTTTCATCATTGGCCGGGTAATAAATGGTCTGCTTCACCTTGTCAGCCGTGGGGCGTTCCGACTTGATGCGTACGCTTTCAGCATCATTCATGTGCTCGTACGCCAGTTCCAGTACGCGGTGTGACAGTGTTGCCGAAAACAGCATGCTCAGACGCTGCTGTGGTGGCGGGCAGCGTCTTAACAGGTAGCGAATATCCTTGATAAAGCCCAGGTCGAACATGCGATCAGCTTCATCGAGCACCACGACCTGGATGGCCTTGAGGTCGAACACGTGCTGTTTGAAATAATCGATGATGCGTCCGGGCGTGCCGATCAACAGGTCAACGCCATCCTCCAGCATCTTGCGCTGCTGCTCATAGCCGGTGCCGCCATAGGCCAGGCCGAACACCAGGCCGGTATGGCCGCCCAACTGGCATGCATCCTTGTGTATCTGGATCGCGAGTTCCCGCGTCGGCGCCAGTATCAGGGCCCTGGGCTGGTTGCGCCGGCGTTTTTCGCTGGCCGGATGTCGCAACAGCTGGTTAAAACAGGCGATCAGGAAGGCGGCGGTTTTACCGGTGCCGGTCTGGGCTTCACCTGCAACATCACGCCCCTGTAACGCAATCGGCAGACTTTCAGCCTGGATTGGCGTGCAAAATTCGAAGCCCGCATCGACCAGCCCCTGGTTTATTTGCTCGAGTAAGTCGAAACTGCTGAAGCGGGTATCTGTAAGGTGCTGTTTACTCATGGCGCGTAGCTTACCCTAAAGGGGTGTACAAATCCGGAAAATAGTCTAAGATAGCGGGCAAAACATATCTGAATATTCCAATAGCCACTTCGGTTTTTTTAAGAAAACAAACATTCACCCATTGCCCGCAGCTACCTGTGTTTCCGGTATTCATAATTTGTTCAGGAGATATACATAGTGAATGACAATATTGTTCATGTAACTGATGACAGTTTTGAGCAGGATGTAATTAAGTCAGATATACCCGTACTGGTCGATTACTGGGCCGAGTGGTGCGGACCTTGCAAAATGATCGCACCGATACTTGAAGAAGTTGTTGATGATTATGCCGGCAAGTTGAAAATTGCCAAACTGAACATAGATGAAAACCCGAATACGCCGCCTAAATTTGGTATTCGTGGTATTCCAACATTAATCCTTTTCAAGGATGGCGACGTAGAGGCGACCAAGGTGGGCGCATTATCCAAGTCACAATTAACAGCATTTCTGGACAGTAATTTATAAGTTAAACGCTAACCAGGTGAACGTAATACAATAGACGATAAACAGTAACACACACCTGTTCGCAGACCCTGCGACACGCGCGGCCGATTCCAGTCGTGGCTATACCCGTAACTAAATCCGATTATTAAACACAACTAACTCAAATCAATAAGACCAACCTAAAACCAGACCGCCTATGAATCTCACAGAACTCAAGCAAAAATCCGTTCCCGAACTTGTCGAAATTGCCGAAGAAATGAAGCTGGACAATGTGGCGCGGGCGAAAAAACAGGACATTATCTTCTCCATTCTGAAAGCGCATGCGAAAAACGGCGAGGATATTTTTGGTGATGGCGTACTCGAGATTTTGCAGGACGGTTTTGGTTTCCTGAGGGCGGCGGACAGTTCTTACCTTGCGGGGCCTGATGATATCTATGTGTCGCCAAGCCAGATTCGCCGCTTCAATATGCGCACTGGTGACACGATCTCCGGCAAGATCCGGCCGCCGAAAGACAGCGAACGTTATTTCGCAATGCTCAAGGTCGATCAGATTAATTTCGACACTCCGGACAATGCACGTAACAAGGTCGCGTTTGAGAACCTGACACCGTTACACCCTGATGAACGTATGATTCTGGAACGGGGTAATGGCAGCACCGAAGACATTACCGCGCGCATAATTGATATGGTGGCACCGCTCGGCAAGGGCCAGCGTGGTTTGATTGTATCGCCGCCGAAAGCCGGTAAAACCATGCTGATGAGTAACATTGCGCAATCCATCGCGACGAATCACCCGGAATGTTACCTGATCGTACTGTTGATCGACGAGCGCCCTGAGGAAGTTACCGAGATGGAGCGCAGCGTTCGCGGTGAAGTAGTGTCCAGTACATTCGATGAACCGGCAAGCCGTCATGTACAGGTCGCGGAAATGGTGATCGAAAAAGCCAAGCGACTGGCTGAACACAAAAAGGATGTCGTGATTCTGCTGGACTCGATTACACGCCTGGCGCGCGCGTATAACACGGTGATTCCGTCATCCGGCAAGGTGTTGACCGGTGGTGTCGATGCGCATGCGCTACACCGCCCGAAGCGTTTCTTCGGTGCCGCACGAAACATCGAAGAGGGCGGCAGTATCACCATTCTGGCGACTGCTCTGGTTGATACCGGTTCGAAGATGGATGAGGTGATTTACGAGGAATTCAAGGGTACCGGCAACATGGAAATACACCTGGACCGCCGCATTACCGAGAAGCGCATCTTCCCGGCGATCAATATCAACCGTTCCGGTACGCGGCGTGAAGAGCTGCTGACCAAGCCGGACGAACTGCAGAAAATGTGGATCCTGCGCAAGCTGTTGCATCCGATGGACGAGATTGGCGCCATTGAATTCTTGTTGGACAAAATGGTTACTACCAAGACCAATAACGAGTTCTTCGATTTGATGAAGGGCTAAAGGATAGTTATAAGTTTTAAGTTAGAAGTTTAAAGTTTTCTGATTGCGGACGTGCTTATCAGGTCCTTCTTGCTGAACTTGTAACCACATCCAACTAACAACTTTTCACTTGTAACTTTTAACTGGTCTCTCTTGCTATCGCGCGGTAACCGATATCGGTGCGGTAGTACACGTTATCCCAGTTAATCTTTTTCACAACATTGTAAGCACGTTGTTGCGCCTCCGTCACTGAATTGCCAAGCGCGCAGGCACACAGTACACGCCCGCCACTGGTCACAATGTTGTCGTCCTGTTCGGCGGTACCGGCATGAAACACCTTGGTTGATTCGGTTTCGGTACCATCAAGGCCGCTGATTACGTCACCCTTGTTGTAACTGTCGGGGTAACCACCGGCGGCAAGTACCACGCCAAGTGAGGTGCGCGGGTCCCACTCGATGTCTGCTTGATCCAGTTCACCGTTGACGGCTTTTAGGCACAGGCCTACCAGGTCTGATTTCAGCCGCATCATGATCGGTTGCGTTTCCGGATCGCCGAAGCGTACATTGTATTCGAGCACCTTGGGGGTGCCGTCTGTGGCCACCATGATGCCGGCATAAAGGAAGCCGGTGTACTCATTGCCTTCTGCGGCCATGCCGCTCACGGTAGGTTGTACTACTTCGTTCATGATGCGCTGGTGAATATCGGGCGTCACCACCGGTGCTGGTGAATAGGCGCCCATGCCGCCTGTGTTGGGCCCCTTGTCGCCATCATCACGTGCCTTGTGGTCCTGCGAACTGGCCATCGGCAGGATGTTTTTGCCATCGACCATGCAAATAAAACTGGCTTCTTCACCCGTTAGAAATTCTTCAACGACGACACGCGCACCAGCATCACCGAAGCGGTTGCCCGAAAGCATGTCCCTGATCGCAGCCACTGCCTCTTCTTCGGTTTGCGCCAGAATCACGCCCTTGCCGGCGGCGAGGCCGTCCGCCTTGATAACAATGGGTGCGCCCTGCTGTTTCACATAGGCGATGGCTTCATCTTCGTTGGTAAAGTTACTGTAAGCGGCCGTGGGAATTTTGTGGCGCGCGAGGAAATCCTTGGTAAAGGCCTTGGAGCCTTCCAGTTGCGCGGCGCCTTTATCAGGGCCGAATATTTTCAGGCCCGCGGATTTAAAGGTATCGACGATACCTGCGACCAGTGGTGCTTCGGGACCGACGATGGTGAGATCAATATTACTGGATTGTGCAAAAGCGAGCAGGGCATCGATGTCTTCCGCACCGATAGCGACATTTTCCATTTTCGATTCGTGAGCAGTACCGGCGTTACCCGGTGCAACGTACACGGTTTCAACCTGATCAGATTGCGCGGCTTTCCATGCCAGCGCGTGTTCACGTCCGCCGCCGCCTACGATCAATACATTCATGCTTAATGCCTGAAGTGGCGCATGCCGGTGAACACCATCGCCATGCCGTGTTCGTTGGCCGCGGCGATGACTTCTTCGTCGCGCATTGAGCCACCCGGTTGAATCACCGCAGCAATACCGGCCTCGTTGGCTGCATCGATGCCATCACGAAACGGGAAGAATGCATCCGATGCCATCACCGAGCCCTTGACTTCAAGTCCTGCATGTTCGGCCTTGATACCGGCGATGCGTGCGCTGTTGACGCGGCTCATTTGGCCGGCGCCGACGCCGATGGTCATATTGTTCCTGGCGTAGACAATGGCATTGGACTTGACGAACTTGGCCACACGCCAGCTGAACAGCAGGTCATCCATTTCGTCCTCGGTGGGCTTGCGCTCGGTGACAATGTTGAGTTCATCATGCAGTGCCAGGTCGGCATCCTGTACCAGTAGACCGCCGTTCACGCGTTTAAAGTCGAGGCGTGAAGCAGGCGTATTCCAGCTACCGCATTCGAGCAGACGCACGTTTTTCTTTTCTGCGACTGCGGCCACAGCATCGTCGCTGACAGAAGGTGCGATGATGACTTCTACAAACTGGCGCTCGACGATGGCTTTTGCGGTGTCACCATCGAGTTCACGATTGAATGCAATGATGCCGCCGAAGGCCGATTCCGGATCGGTGCTGTAGGCGCGGTCATAGGCTTCCAGCAGGGTGCCGTCAACGGCAACACCACAGGGGTTGGCATGCTTGACGATCACGCAGGCGGGTGCTTCGAATTGCTTGACGCACTCCAGCGCTGCATCGGTATCGCCAATATTGTTATAGGACAGCTCCTTGCCCTGAATCTGCTTCGCAGTGGCGATGCTGGCTTCGGTCGGATTTTTTTCAGTGTAGAACGCAGCCGACTGGTGCGGGTTTTCACCGTAGCGCATTTGCTGAGACTTGGTGTATTGCAAATTGATGGTACGAGGAAATTCATCCTTGCTGCCATCGGTTTGTATTCGCCCCAGGTAATTGGCAATCATACCGTCGTAATTTGAGGTGTGTTCAAATGCCTTCACTGCAAGGTCGAAGCGTGTTGTCTGGGTGACGTTGCCTTCATTGGTGTTGATTTCTTCCAGCACGCGGCCGTAGTCATCAGGATCAACGATCACGGTCACGTAGGCATTGTTCTTCGCGGTGGCGCGCACCATTGCCGGCCCACCGATGTCGATATTTTCAATGGCGTCGTCGAGACTGCAGTTCTCGTCAGCGACGGTGGCTTCAAACGGGTACAGGTTTACCACGACGAGGTCGATCGGCGCGATGTCATTGTCTTTCATCACGCCGTCATCCACGCCGCGGCGACCGAGAATACCGCCGTGAATTTTCGGATGCAGGGTTTTTACACGCCCGTCCATGATCTCGGGGAATCCGGTGTGCTTGGAGACCTCGGTGACCGGGATGAAATTTTCTATCAGTAACCTGGCGGTGCCGCCGGTGGAAAGAATGTCTACACCTTTTTCGTGCAGGGCCTTGGCGAATTCAACAATACCGGTTTTATCGGAAACGCTGATCAGCGCACGGCGCACGGGCCGGTTTTCAGGGTCGAGCATGGTGTGTTCTTATGGTTTTATCAGTTTGCGGAAGCCGCGCATTATACCATTGTAGGAACTAGGTCCTAGGAACTAGGTTCTAGGTTTCTGGAGGGGGTATCTGGTCACCAGTCCATTTGAGAAATGGTTTGTTTCGTTCAAGATCTATGACCAAAGATCAAAGACATAAGGACTAAAGTCCTAGTCCCTAGTAACTAGTCCCTAGTACCTACTTATGCAGATTGTAGATGCGCAGTTTCTTGCGCAGGGTGCCGCGGTTCAAACCGAGGAACTCTGCCGCCTTGGACTGGTTGCCCTTGGTGTGTTCAAGGATGGCCTCGAGCAGAGGTTGCTCTACCTGACGCAATACCAGGTCATACATATCATGAGGTTGAGTGCCATCGAGTTCGTACAGGTAGCGTCGAATGGAATGTTTAACGGCGTTATAGAGTTGAGTTATTCCCTGCTGATCATCCATGTTTGATTGTGCACCTTCTATTGCATGTATGTCTTCTGCACTCATGCCACCAGTCTACCTCCATCTGAATCCGAGAAGAATTCAGTGATCAGTTCGAGTTGCAGCCTGGATGATTCAACTCGAACGATTTGTTGTTTGAATGTTGTTGTATTCGGGCGATGCTTGCAATACCAACCAATATGTTTGCGAGCAATACGTACACCCATATGGTCACCATAAAAATCATACAGGTTTTGCAGGTGTTTTATCAATGTTTTTTGGACCTCTTCTGCCCCTGGTGGGGGCAGTTTTTTCCCGGTTTTCAAGAAGTGTTCTATTTCGCGAAAAATCCACGGATTGCCCTGTGCAGCACGGCCAATCATCAAACCATCAGCTGCGGTGTAGTCCAGTACCTGTTTAGCCGTTTCCGGGGTACTGATGTCGCCATTTGCTATCACGGGAATTCGCACCGCGGCCTTGACCGCTGCAATGGTGTCGTACTCGGCCTGACCCCTGAAGGCGCAGGCACGGGTACGGCCATGAATGGCAAGTGCCTGGATGCCGGCATCTTCGGCAATGCGGGCAATGCTGAGCGCATTCCTGTTTTCAGGTGACCACCCGGTACGCATTTTCAAACTTACCGGGACATCGACCGCCCTGACCACGGTAGCGAGAATATCGGCTACCAGGGATTCATTCTGCATCAGCGCCGACCCGGCCATGACATTGCAGACTTTTTTTGCCGGGCAGCCCATATTGATGTCGATGATCTGTGCTCCCCGGTCTGCATTAAATCTTGCAGCTTCGGCCAGTTGCTTCGGATCCGTGCCGGCGATCTGCACACTACGCGGCTCCCGTTCGCCGCTGTGGTCGAGGCGCAGTTGTGTTTTACGCGTATGCCACAGTTGCTTGTTGGAAGTCACCATTTCAGAAATGGTCATGCCAGCCCCCATATTTCTGCAAAGGCTGCGGAAAGGACGGTCGGTGACGCCGGCCATGGGAGCCAGGAACAGATTGTTTTGCAGGGTATGGGGTCCGATTTTCATGGACGCGTATTCTAACCCATGACCCAGCGAGCCGACCCCTGTTTAATGGAAACTGAACTCGTAGGTAATGGCTTCTTTGCCGGGATCCTGGATTTCCAGTCCAAAGCTTATGGTGGTGCCGGATTGAAGTGGCGGCAGGCTGTCAGCATCAATTTTCAGATACTCTTGCGGAGTGAACCTGCGCGAGGCGATTAACTCGCCGCGTACATTGGAAAAGTCGATCTGCACATCCGGGTGAGGTTGGGCGTAATCCGCCTGGTTCACCATGGTTGTGGTGACCATCAGGGCCTGTTTTTCATTCGGATGTGTATAGACATTGCGGTTGATCATCTTGATTAGCGAAGGATCGCGCATTTCCAGTTCTGCGCAGTCGGCGTGTTCACATAGTTTTTGCGCCAGTGGCTTCAGTACCGGGTCTTGCAGCAGCTCCATCTTGTGAAACCAGGTGTATTCGACCAACAGGGACGCCATCAATAACAGAATCGATAGACTCCACAACACCGTTGCCAATACAGATTGTGGACGTGCCTGTTCGTTACGAAACTTGTCGGGCACGATCGCATTCTGCTCCCCTGCAAATAGCGTATCCTGATTAGAATCATCCGACGTGTCGAGTGTTTGCTCGAAAGGTGAGGATACCGGTGTGTCCTGAAAAACATCAAGCTGGTCACTGTTCTGCTTGAACGAGTTTTCTACACTGGCATCGAATTCCTGTCTGCAGAAACCGCAGCGCACCCTGCCGCCCGCCATGTCGAACTGGGCATCGGTAATACGGAACAGAGTATGGCAATGCGGGCATTCAGTCTGCATGGCAGAACTTTAACACAGCTTGTTACGCGAGCCTGTGGCCGTGCAGCAGCACCCAGTCGTCCAGCGTTTCCGTTGTGGTCATGTCAAAGTACGCGTTGTACGCATTGCGCACCTCGTCTGCCTGGTCAGCGAGTATCCCGGAGAGCACGATCTCGCCACCGTTAGTGCAATGAGATGAGAGTTCAGGAGCCAGTTGCGTGAGCGGCCCGGACAGGATATTTGCCAGCACCAGGTCATAGCGTGCTCCGGCTTCAAGCTGCTCCGGTTTACAGGTACTGATTTTTTCCACTACGCCATTGGCTTCTGCATTGTCCCGCGTTGCCTGCAATGCCTGTGGGTCGATATCGACACAGTCTGCCTGTTCAGCGCCCAGCAGTAGTGCTGCAATAGCCAGGATGCCGGAACCGCAGCCGTAATCGAGCACACGGGTGTGATGCATGTGCGCGTCCAGCCAGTGCAGGCATAATGCTGTGGTGGGGTGGGTGCCGGTACCGAATGCCAGCCCGGGATCCAGCATCAGGTTGACCGCGGACGGCTCGGGTGGCTCCAGGTGTTTCGGGCATACCCACAGGCGCCTGCCAAATTGCATCGGTTTAAAGCTGTCCATCCAGGTGCGCGTCCAGTCCTGATCAGCCAGCATTGTCGTTTCAATGTTGAGTGCATCATCACCCAGCTTTTGTTTGATGTGTTCGCACAGGGTTTCCACTGGCATGCTGTCATCGAACAGGCCGGTGATAATGGCTTGCTGCCATAACGGTG
>JAASSE010000162.1 GCA_021768055.1 Gammaproteobacteria bacterium
AAACACCGGAATCCGGGTTGTATGTGCCGAATACCCGTATTTTTTTTCTGGTTGAGTTCTACACAGGACCTTGTTCCTCACCACCCATTTCTCCTTCCTGGTTAAATCTGGGCGGCAAGACAACCGGGGCCTGCAGTTCCGGCCGCAGGCCGGATTTGTCCTGGTAAAACTCCCTGATTACCTCAAAGTCTTTCTGAATGTCGCCCGTGGGGTACAGGGTGGCGCCGACGCCCATGCGCTTGTTTTTATAATCCAGAAAACCCATGGCTATGGGTACGCCGGCTTCGTGGGCAATATAGTAGAAGCCGGTTTTCCAGTGCTCTTTTTTCGAGTGCGTACCCCGAGTACCTTCGGGTGCAATGGTGAGTGCATTAAGGCGACCCTGCTTGTACAGTTCAGCCACTTTATGGATAAAACCGGTGTGAACTGTCCGGTCCACCGGGATACCACCCAGCATTCTGAATATTAGCCCGAAGGGTCCACGAAACAGGGTATGTTTGCCGACCCAGCTTGCTTTCAGGCCAAGGGCCCACAGTCCCAGGATGCCGAAGAAAAAATCCCAGTTACTGGTATGAAATGCGCCGATGATGACGTACTGCTTTTCCTCTGGCAGTTTTGACTCAAGCTTCCAGCCGAGTGACTTGATGATCAACCTTGAGATTGACTTCAGCATGGCGCATTACTCATAACCATACTAATGAGTATACAAGTAATACATTCAGATGAAATACAGGGGGAGGATCGATTCCGTGCAGCTTATTCAGGTAATGCGTCCTTGATGTGCGCATTTTCTACCATTTCCTTCAGGGCTGCTTCATTATTGCAATAATCAATGTTATCCGCATTGACCTCGCCACTGGTCAGCTGTTCGTCGCATATATCTACATTTTCACAGGAAGAACAGTTCGACATCTGATTTTCGATATCAACGATGCGTTCATTATGAACATAGGTATTGGTATCGATTCCCAGCGCGGCCAGCATCCGGTTGAGGCGCAGCTTGTGAACTCTTGTGGCAAGCATTTTGCGAAAGCGCATGCCAGTGATGACATTCACAAAGATGACATATGAAAGCCTCATCACCAGATATACCATGGCGAGGGCAAGTATGCCGCCGAATAATAAGGTAAAAACATCCATAAATGATAAGTTTAGTACATCTTAAGCAAATGAAACTTGATGTAAATCAGGCGAATAGATGTGGAAAAATGCCGCCAGGTTACGCACGCTTGAGTGATAGTGTCAGGGAAAATTTCGCCACGGGCTCGTCTGATTCCGCTGGCACGATGGCCACAACCTGAAATGTCTTTTCTACCCGTTCACCGCTGTTTATTGCTTGCGTTACGAGTTTATCGATTTCGGCACCCTGGTCACAGGTGAACAGTACATCGTCCGTTGCACGTCGGTAAAAATCGGCATGAAAATCCCTGAAGATAAATGAGATTTTTTCCCCGTGTGTGATAATCGAAGTTACAGCGAGCATGCCGACCGCGCAGTCTGCACCGACCGCGAGTATCGGGAAGTACATCGAGCCCTGGTGGTTCCGGTTGCGCCGTCGCAACGGTATTCTGATTACCGTGTGATTATCGCTCTGTTCTACTACGGCTGGCCTTGCATACAACAGCAGCGGGATTTTTGTCAGTCCAAAATAGCGCAGATAAAGTGTTTTCCTGAAGTTTTCCGGCAACAGCTTTTCGAGCAGGCGCATAATGTTGCAGCCTCAATAATCGGAATAATTATCAGAATGCAGCGGCCTCAATTTCCAGGTAAGCACCGTTGACGTGTTTGCCCAGCTCATGTTCGTAACCGGTCCATGAGTGAAATTTACCGAGTGCTTTCGATATGAGTGGTTTCATTTCAAAGTCAGCCATGTCCTGTTCAAAGTATTTGTTGACACCAGTGTAGAGTGTCATGAGGTACTCAAGGTAGGTATCGAGTATTTCAGTACCGCCGGTTATACCGTGGCCAGGTACAACCACGGCAGGGTTCAGTTGCCTGGCTTTTTTCAACGTCTCGATGTTGCCCTTGAAGCTGCCTCTATCAACACGAAGAATACGCTTGTAGCCCGCATTGTCACCGGTGAATAGCACGTCGTCCTCCTGGTAGTGGATCATGATATCGGTAAACGTATGTGCTTTGCCGTAATGTTGAATAGTGAAATGATGACCACCCAGTGTGAGTGTCTCGCCGCCGCCACTTTCTATTTCGGCATTCACAATACGGGTGCCATCGGTCGCGCCTTTGGTCATGTTGTGCAGCAGATCAATCCAGTCCTCGCCTTCACCGCCTTTGACCGCACTGATCATGTCCTTGTGTGCGTAGATCACGGCATCCGGGTATGCGCGTTTGATACCGTCATTGCCGAGCCAGTGGTCACCGTGTACATGGGTATTGAATACTGCGATGACCGGCTGATTGGTGATCTTTTTTATTTCTCGCAACACCATCTGCCCGGTGTACACACTGCTGCCGGGATCGATCACCACAACGCCATTGCCTGTAACGATAAAACCGGGGTTATTCATAAAGCCCTCATTCTCGGGAGAAGGAAGGCCAAGCGGGCCATGAATAACGTAAGTGTTGCTGGCTACTTTCTCTGCCCTGAACTGGTCAAGGAAGCCGGCGTGGACTGAAGTGAATGACAAGGACAGGCATATACAAAGCAGGCAGACGATTTTTTTCATAATTGTTCTCCTTTTTGTGATGCCAAGTGCATTCCCACCAGGCTCGCAATTAAAACGGTTAGATAAACCTGGCCGATCGCGGCTTCCAGGTAGGCCAGTGTTCTGGCAAATGAATTGACTGGTGTGATATCTCCATAACCCAGCGTGGTAAGTGTAACGAAGCTGAAATACATCGCTGCTCCTGCATGTTCCATGGTATCGCCCAGGTATTCGGCTGTCTTTGCCGGGATGTTAAAGGCATTCGAATCAACGCGAGCGATAAGTGTGTACAGCAAGCCCCAGATGTTGCCGATAAAAAGGTATACTGATATGCCGCCGGCAATAACATCGACGGTGATCAGCCGCACGTGAAATATATCTGAAAGTATCAGGCTGACAACGTAGCAGAAGAACAGCGTCGAGAAGATATAGGAAATAAATTCAAGCGTGTCAGAGCCTGTCGCCTTGCTCAGCCACAACAGGCTGAATGCGGGTATCATTAGCACCATGCCAATAACAAAGTGTTGACGCGTGCTCGAGATAATATACATGGCGGAGACAAAAACGATGGTGAGCGCGATATTGATCAATACCGGTGCGTCAATTGCAGAAGAGAGCAGCGGTGATAATGCTGCAAGTATAAGCTGGGCTGCAAGAAGAAATTCGTACTTGTAGCGATCCATGGGATTACAATTTTGAACAGGTTTGAAACAAAACCATAACATATATTAACCGGGCATGGTGCTTATGCTGTTGGCATATTAGGCTAATTGGCCTAAGCTTTTGACATGATTTTCAACTCCCGCACCATCCATCCTTGTATCGGGTATGACAGATAATAGTGATAACTCCCGTACTGTTGCAGCCATAGACCTGGGCTCGAACAGCTTTCACATGATCGTCGCCAGGCTTGATGAAGCTGGGACGCTGTCTGTCATCGATCGAATTCGTGAGCCTGTACGACTTGGCGGCGGCCTCAAGGAAAACGGCAAATTGAGCAGAGAGGCGCGTGAACGCGCGCTAGAATGTACCGAACGATTCGGCCAGAGAATCCGCATGTTGCCCAAGGGTGATGTGCGCATTGTCGGCACCAATACTCTGCGCGTGGCAACGAACGCGGACAAGTTCGTGCTTGAAGCCGAGAAGAACCTGGGACATCCCATTGAAGTTGTTTCCGGTCGTGAAGAGGCCCGGCTGATATACCTTGGCGTTGCGCACGGGCGGGCAACGCGTGAAGGTAAAAGACTCGTGGTAGACATTGGTGGCGGCAGTACCGAGTTGATTATTGGTGAAGGCATGGACTCCATTCACAGGGAAAGCATGTATACCGGATGCGTCAGCGCAAGTCGCCGTTATTTTGAAGATGGTGAAATCACTGAGAAACGCATGACCGATGCGATTATCAGTGCCGAGCTGAAATTCTATCCGGTGGCGCGGCATTTTCGAGCGGGCAAGTGGGACGAGGCAGTTGGCTGCTCGGGCACGATTAAATCAATACGCAATATTGTTCATGCTGAAGGCTGGTGTGACACGGGTATTACGCTGGATTCGCTGTACAAGCTGCGCAGCAAAATCATCAAGCAGGGGCATGTCAAAAAACTCAGTCTTGCCGACCTGAATGAGGACAGGGCGCCGGTACT
>JAASSE010000163.1 GCA_021768055.1 Gammaproteobacteria bacterium
ATTATGATCGGGTACTGCCAGAATCGAGCTGTTACGCCATGGTTTGCGCCCGGCCATACGCAATCCTTCGAAGGCCTGTGGCGAGGTGACCTCGTGCACCAGGTGGCGGTCGATGTACAGCAATGCGGTACCGTCATCCTCGCTTCGAACCACGTGGTCATCCCACAACTTGTCGTACAGTGTTTTAGCCATCGTGTTCAGTAAACTCTTTATATACGGGTTCCGGCGTTAAATACGGCTAGGTTAGGGCAAAATATACCATTACACAAATTCATTATTTTCATATAATCTATTCCATATGGATATAGATAGCATCAAGACATTCCTGTCGCTGGCGGAAACCGGGTCCTTCTCACGCACCGCGGAAACCCTGTTCATCACCCAGCCCGCTGTGAGCAAGCGCATTGCGGCGCTCGAGCAATCACTCGACTGCCAGCTGTTCGATCGTCTCGGCAAGGAGGTACAGCTGACCCAGGCAGGCAAAGCACTGTTGCCAGGTTATCAACGCATACTCACGGAACTGGACGAGTCAAAACGCATTATCAGTTCACTCAGAACCGAAGTTAGCGGTTCACTGAAGTTCGGCACCAGCCATCATATCGGCCTGCATCGTCTACCACCGTTATTGCGTCGCTACACGGAGCAATACCCCGAAGTCGAACTCGACGTCAAGTTCATGGATTCGGAACAGGCTGCTGCGTTGATATTAAAAGGGGAAATCGAACTGGCTCTGATTACTTTACCCGAACATGTCGACGAACCACTCGCGATGTTGCCGATCTGGACTGATCCGATGAAATGCGTCGTTGCCAAAGACCATGTGCTGGCAACACAACAAAACGTGTCGCGAAACGAGCTGAACAAACACGGCATCATTCTGCAGGCACACAATACGCATACCCGGCATATCGTGGAAGCCGCACTTCAGCTTGGTGAAGACACGCGCATCATCATGGAAAGCAACTACCTGGAAACGATCAAGGCGATGATCCAGAACAAGCTGGGTTGGGGCGTGTTGCCGGAATCAATGATCGACTCGAGTTTGAAACAGATCAACGTGAAAAGCGCAACAATGAAACGTGAACTGGGTGTGTTATTACACGCCTCCAGAACCCTCTCCAGGCCTGCCAGCGCATTGCTGGAATTGCTGAAGCGTTCGCGCTAATCAGCCCATCACAGGCTGGTGACTGACCCTGATATACCGCCACACGATTGCCATCGCGACCAGGGTGCAACAGGATGCAAACGTGAACAACCAGCTTGCACCCCAGAGGTCCCAGACAATTCCGCTGATGAAACTGCCGGTCGCCACACCGGCGCCATAACTGACACTGGAATACAAGGCCTGTCCCCTGCCCTGGTGGCTGCCGGTAAAGAACTCGTGAACCAGCGAAATACCGACAGCATGAAACACACCGAATGAAAACGCATGGATCAGCTGTGCAACAAACAGGATCGCCAGATCGTGAACAAAAAAACCGATCAACAACCATCGTAATGTTGTCAGCGACAGTGTCACGATTAACAGCTTCCTTGCACCATGCGTCACCAGCAGCCTGTGCATGATCAGGAAAATAATAACTTCTGCGAGCACGCCGATTGCCCACAGCACACCAATCATATGCGAGCTGTAACCCTGTTCTTCGAGATAAATGGTATAGAAGGTGTAATACGGTCCGTGGCTGCATAGCATTAAAAAGCACACGACCAGGAAAGCGAGCACTTTCGGCTGCTTAATCACGTACCAGATCGGTGCATGGTCTTCATGCGGTATGTTGAGTTTTTCAGGTACGACAAAACTGGACAGCGCAATACCGATAAATGTAATCAATACAACAACGGGTATCGCGCTGGTGGTAAAGTGCTGCAACAAATCACCCATTAACACGACAACGAGAATAAAACCCAGCGAACCCCACAAGCGAATCATGCTGTACTGATGCGCCCGGTCTCCAAGATGGTTCAGTGTCATCGCCTCGAATTGTGGCAATATGGCATTCCAGAAAAAACTGAACAACAACATCACCAGTGCCAGCCACCATAACTGCTCGTTTACAAATACCAGCGAAAAACTCAGCAAGGCGAGCACGCTGGCGACACGAATGATGAACATGGAACGGCGCGTATGGTCGGCCAGCCATCCCCAAATATAAGGCGCAATCAACTTGGTAGCGGGCAGAATTGCGATCAGGCTGCCAATAATCAGGCTGCTATAGCCAAGGTGTTTCAGATAGAGGCTCCAGTAAGGAACCAGCACTCCCAGGGAAGCAAAGTAGAAGAAATAGAAACTGGATAACCTCCAGTAAGGGACAAATCTGCTGCGCTGATTACTCATCTACTTTGTTATGCGTGAAAAAATGTTGCTCATGTACTAGCGTGTACACTCCGCTACATTTTTACACGCATGCCTCGTATCTGAAGCAATCATCACAGCAGTAAACCCTGTAATGAACAGCGGCTGGATAATTAAACATGCGGAGGGATTACCGGTGTAGATGATTCAACATCTGCATTCTGTGCACGCTGGCGCAGCATATGGTCCATGATCACAATCGCCATCATGGCTTCGCAGATGGGTGTTGCACGGATACCGACACAGGGATCATGTCGTCCCTTGGTAACAATCTCTGCCGCTTTGCCTTCGATGTCGACGGTCTTGCCGGACAGGCGCAGGCTTGAAGTCGGCTTGAACGCAGTGTGCGCAATGATGTGCTGACCCGATGAAATGCCGCCGAGTATGCCACCGGCATGATTGCTCAGAAAACCGGCCGGGGTGATTTCATCACGAAACTCGGTACCTTTGGCATCGACGCATCCAAAACCGTCGCCGATCTCGACGCCTTTGGCTGCATTGATAGCCATCATCGCCTGTGCGATATCCGCATCGAGGCGATCGAACACCGGTTCACCAAGCCCGGGCGGTACACCCTCGGCAATGGTGGTAATCCTGGCACCAACAGAGTCGCCTTCCTTGCGCAAGGCATCCATGAAGGTCTCCATTTCATCGACCTTGCCTGCATCAGGACAGAAGAACGGATTATTGCCGACTTCTTCAAGATCAATGTTTTCGGCCTTGATCGGACCGAGCTGGGACAAATAGCCGTAGATCTTTATACCATAACGCGCGGCCAGATATTTCTTCGCGATCGCACCGGCCGCGACACGCATTGCGGTTTCGCGAGCCGATGAGCGCCCACCGCCGCGATAATCTCGAATACCGTACTTTTGCTGGTAGGTGTAATCCGCATGGCCGGGACGGAATGTGTTCATGATGTCGCTGTAGTCTTTCGAGCGCTGGTCCACGTTTTCTATCATCAGACCGATGGCACACCCGGTAGTCTTGCCTTCGAACACGCCGGAGAGAATTTTCACCTGGTCGGGTTCGCGCCGCTGCGTGGTGTGACGCGACTGCCCGGGTTTGCGTCGGTCCAGTTCAAGCTGGATATCAGCTTCGCTCAGTTCCATGCCGGGCGGGCAACCATCGACGATACCGAGCAAGGCGGGTCCGTGTGATTCGCCGCTGGTTGTGACCGTGAATAATTTACCGATGCTATTGCCAGACATGTCGTGTTCTTATCATTATGTTTTTATTTGAGTTATAGCGATGTTACCAAATTACAGCGCATCGAACATTGCCTGGTGCGCCTCGAGCTGTTCAGCGGTCAGCAGGAACACACCCTCACCGCCGTGTTCGAACTCGAGCCAGGTAAACGGTACCTGTGGTAACAGTTGCATCAATGCTGGCATGGAGTAACCGACCTCAACCACGAGGATGCCGTGATCGGACAGGTATTGCCGCGCGTTTTTCAGTATCGGCACCACCAGGTCCATGCCGGCATCCCCGGCTGCGAGGCCATTGGCAGGCTCATACTGAAACTCTCGCTCCAGCGTTGCCATCTCCTGTGAAGACACATACGGTGGATTGGACACGATAATATCGTACGGCTGCTCCGGAACAGCATCGAACAGGTCCGATTCAATGAGTTCAAGGCGGTTCTCGAGTCCGTAATCTGCACGGTTGATTTCAGCAACATCCAGAGCGGCGCGTGAAATATCACTGGCTACTACCTGTGCCTGTTCAAACGCAAGGGCACACGCAATCGCGATGCAACCACTACCGGTACATAAATCCAGGATGCGCGCGACCTTGTGTTCCTCTATCCACGGTGCGAACTGTTTCTGGATCAATTCAGCTATCGGCGAGCGCGGTATCAGCACACGCTCATCAACAAAGAAACTCAAACCGGCAAACCAGGCTTCATTGGTGATATAGGCGGCCGGCTTGCGCTTGCTCAGGCGAG
>JAASSE010000164.1 GCA_021768055.1 Gammaproteobacteria bacterium
AGCTCCCCGCATTGCTGGCAAGGACACGGGAGATGGTATTCGAACAGTTCGGTATCCGCATCGTTTTCTCGGAACCCGATAATATTTCCATTGAACAATTTTTTGATTACCTGACGCCAGCGGTAAAGCAGAAGCGCGCATCCGAGATCATTGATGTGTATGACATATCGGATGAGACGTTTGCACAAATGCAGCAATCGATATTCCAAACGCTGGAGAAGTACGGTGCTGACCGCTCCAGTGTGATCGATTACGCCCGGCCGTATTTGAACAGCACGTTTGCAGGCGATGATTTTCTGCCGTTTTCACGGGAGCTAATAGCTACCCTGGTTACGCGTCTCGAGTACTGGCAACAACAGAAGGCATCAGACGGCAAACCGGTTCTGAACAACACACCGTATAACGAATGGGTATGGTGGGACAGTATTGGTTATGGTGGCATGCCTTACGACGTGGTGATTACCAACCAGCTGGTTGCCAGTGCCGAGATGTATGCAATGGATGTGCATTCTGCGCTACGTGGCGGTATAACCGCGGGTACGACTTCGTACAGCAAAAACGCGGTTCTGCATGCCTGGTCCTGGGTAACCCTGTATCCCTTGCTGAATGATTCAGAGTTGCTGGTCAGGCTGCGCGATGAAGCACATTACACGCCGGAGCAGGTGATTAATTACAGCGCAGCCCTGCTTACCCACGAGCTGGGTCATCTGTTGCTGCACCTGGGTCATCCGTTTGGTGATGATCGATGCATTATGTCACCCATGCCATTGCTCAAATATCGCAGCTGGTATGAGGGATTAGATCCTGCCGCGTGCACGCTGCGCAGCCAGGAGCAGATGAAGCCCGGTGTAGCAAGCATCGACTACCGAACGGATTTATAGTCACGGGGTAAATCTGTATAATGCCCCGCCCATGTCCTACCTGGAACAAGTCAAGCGTCGGCGAACCTTCGCCATTATTTCTCATCCTGATGCGGGTAAAACCACACTGACGGAAAAGCTGTTGCTTTACGGCGGTGCGATCCAGCTCGCCGGTACCGTCAAGGGCCGCAAGGCGGCACGCCACGCCACCTCGGACTGGATGGAACTGGAAAAAGAGCGCGGCATATCGGTGACATCGTCCGTGATGCAGTTTCCTTATAAAGACTGCATTATCAACCTGCTGGACACGCCTGGCCATGCCGATTTCTCGGAAGACACCTATCGTACCCTGACCGCGGTGGACTCGGCGCTGATGGTGATCGATGCGGCCAAGGGCGTCGAGGAACGCACCATCAAGTTGATGGACGTGTGCCGTCTGCGCACCACGCCCATCATCACTTTCGTCAACAAGATGGACCGTGAAGCCAGGGATCCGATCGACCTGATGGACGAGATCGAGGATATCCTCAAGATACAGTGTGCCCCCATCACCTGGCCGATCGGCATGGGCAAGCAGTTCAAGGGCGTATTCAACCTGGCAGAAGACAGCGTGCACCTGTTCAGCGCCACGCACGAGGGCAAGGTCAAACAGGGCGATATCATCCAGGGGCTGGACAACCCGCAACTGGATGAAGTGCTGGGTAGTGTCGCGCAGGAACTGCGTGATGAAATTGAACTGGTCAAGGGTGCCAGCCATGCATTTGATATTGATGCCTACCACCGTGGTGAATTGACGCCGGTTTTTTTCGGTTCTGGTATCAATAACTTCGGTGTTAAGGAATTACTCGATGCACTGGACGCGTTTGCCCCGGCACCGCGACCGCGTGAAACCCAGAGCCGAGAGATCAAGCCGGAAGAAGAAAAATTCACCGGCTTCGTGTTCAAGATACAGGCCAACATGGATCCCGGTCATCGCGACCGCATTGCGTTCGTGCGAATCTGCTCGGGAACTTACAACAAGGGCATGAAGGTCAAACATGTACGCATTGGCAAGGACATCAAGCTGTCAGATGCATTGACGTTTATGGCATCGGACCGCGAACACGTGGATGAAGCCTACACCGGTGACATTATCGGCCTGCATAATCATGGCACCATGCGCATCGGAGACACCTTTAGCCAGGGCGAAGACCTCGCGTTTACCGGCATACCGAATTTTGCTCCTGAACTGTTCAGGCGCGCCCAGTTGCGCGATCCATTGAAAATGAAAGCACTGCAAAAGGGCTTGATCCAGTTGTGCGAGGAGGGCGCCACGCAGTTGTACCGTCCGCTCAACAACAATGATTTGATTCTGGGTGCAGTGGGCGTGTTGCAGTTCGAAGTAGTCAAGCATCGCCTGAAAGACGAGTACAGCGTCGACTGCAGCTTCGAAAACGTCAATGTGACCACCGCGCGCTGGATAGAATGCGATGATGACAAGGAACTGAACCGGTTCAAGGATCGGCACAGCGCCAACCTGGCGCTGGATCATGCCGGTGACCTGGCTTATATCGCGCCGACACGCGTCAACCTCGATATGACCATGGAAAAATGGCCGGAGATCAGGTTTCTCGCCACCCGTGAACACGGCATCTACAGTTAGGCTCAGCATTTTTCCCATTCCGGGAACTGACCCCTTCGCAGCCTGTCTTCCTGATTAGCAGCATCTGAATCAAGGCCCTTTCGGGCGTAACCAGACGAGGTGAACCGTATGAGTACTGTTTTACCGATCGATGATGATTCCTACTGCATTGCCATGGGCCGGTTGCTGGTGATGTATACACAGATTGATTACCTGATCATGTGTGCCTGTGCCGAGCGTATAGCGACTGCACCAAACGAAGAAATGAAGCTGATGCTGGGCAAGCAGGTCGGTGATGAGAGCCGGCATGTACGTATCCAGCAGGAATGGATGGAAAAATTTGGCACGGACACCACGCCCGTGTTTACCGAGCAACACCAGCAACGGTTTCTGCAACACTTCCGTGAACTTAACTGGCTTAACTTTCTGACAGACATGTATGTTTGCGTAGAAGCCCTGGGCAGCGAGGCAGTTGAACAGATCGTGCCACTGGCAGACCCGGGCACGCGCGAATCGCTGAAAACGCCGTTGCAGGATGAAATTGACCACGTTGCGTTTGGCCTGGGCCAGTTAAAAATCGAACTGGCAAAGCTTCCGCATAAACAGCGCATGGAGTATATCGAGAGCATATCTTCAAGGCTCGATTTTCTCGACGATGCCCTGAATGATATGGGCGTTGATATCCCGGCAATGTTCCAAGCGGTGGGTGCTGACTACCGGCAGGTGGTTGATATCGTGCTTGAGCGTCGCGGCGAAATTCTGCAGGAGTTGTCCATGTTGCAAGCGGCCTGATTGCTTGCAATCATTAACAGGACCGAAAACGGCGCACAGGGTGCGCCGTTTTGTTGTACCACTCTTAGTTCAGCTGTCGTAACATTGGATCCAGAGGATCTCAGGGTGGTGAAATGAAGGAAACTGCATACAGGTCGGAAGTAAAAACAGGGGCGCAGTATGCGATGGCGTTTGCGCTGGTCTGCCTCGCCGGATCGCTCGTGTATTTCACTTACGAGTTCATGAGCATTGCGCGGTATATCCCGGGTGTACTTGAAACCGTTGATGAGACCGTTGACAAGATCGACCCGATCATGGATGAAGTCACCGAAATACGCCAGTTGATACCAGACATTCTCGAGCAGGTGGAAGAGACGCGCAAGCAGATCCCACCGATACTGGAACAGGTCGATAAAACAAGCGCACAAATCCCGCCGATACTGAAAGAAGTCGAGGCGATACGAAAGGAGCTGCCGGCGGTATTAAAGAGCGCAGATAAGGCATCCGATGCCGTCGTGGTGGTCTCAAAACAGGTAGAAGAAACACGGCCATTAATCCCCGAGGTATTGAAGGAAGTTGAAACGACGCGTGAATCGATCCCGTTACTAATGGACCGTGCTGACGAGCTGATCGCACAAGCGCGCATTACGGGTCAGGAAGCCAGCAAGGGTGCTGTCACCGGAATTTTCACCGGCATACTGACGGCGCCATTTGTACTGGTCGGCGATGCCGGCAGGAGTATAGTGGGTACCAGAGATGCAGACACGAAAAACTATACAGAAAAAGACTTTGATTTGGCGGAGGCCGCAGTTGCGGACTTGTTAAGCTATGGCAAGCTGGGTGACGTCAGGCAATGGAATAATCCTGAGAGTAAAAGTCACGGTAATATGAAGCTGATCAAGATTTATTCAGATGATGATAAATTCGAAAACAGAGGATGCCGCACGATACAATCGAAATCATTCGATCCCACAGGCACATTAAGGGAGGTTAGCCGGACATTTTGCAAGAATGAAGAGGGTA
>JAASSE010000165.1 GCA_021768055.1 Gammaproteobacteria bacterium
GACCTGGGTCTGATCGAGCTCAAGGTCGAGGTCTGGTGCTACCGGCTCTTCCGTACCCTCACCGACATCGAGGTCAATATCCATGGCTTCAGGCTCATGCGGTACCAGGTCATCCATGGCCAGCTCACCGACCATCTCTGCGGCAGCACCAGCAAACAGCTCATTACCCGGCGTTAACTGCTTGCCTATAGCGACAATTTTCTGCCAGGCGGGCGTATCTTCGCCGTTGCGACGCTGGTTCATTTCTGTTGCCAGCGCAGTGAAGCTATCGGCATTTTTACCAGCAAAATACGTTTCCGCCAGTTTTACACGATAGCCGTCATTGTCCGGATTCTCCTTGATCGCATTCTGCAGCAACTCTTCCGCCTGCTGGTAGATACCGTAGGCCAGGTAAACGTCTGCCTCGGCAATGATGTCATCGCGTGGTTCTTCGGCTTCTGCCTGCGGTTCAGGCTGCGTGACCACGGTATCCTCGGCAGAAGGCAGCACCACGGTGGATTCAGTATCAAGTTCTTCCTCTGCTGCGGTTTCAGCTTCCGGCTCTGCCTCTGCCACGGCCTCTTCAACCGCCTCGTCACTGACCTCGCTGAGCACATCGGATTCTTCCATTATGTCGCCGATGTCTTCGAGGTTGCTGGTAACCGCCTCTTCAGCACCGCCAGCCTTGCGCCGCTTCATGATTAACGCAATCAGCAGTAGGATCAGCAGCAGGCCGCCGCCGGCAGCGGCGAGCAGTACCGGGTTATTCAGGATGGCAGCAAGTGGTCCTTGCGGCTGTGTGAATGTGGGTGTAGCTGTCGGGTCAACCGCGAATGGCTCCTCCGGCATTGTCGGTGTCACCACGGCTTCTTCAACCACCTCAATCTGTGCTTCATCAACGAAGACCTGCTCTTCGGCCGGTACTTCCATGGCCTCTTCGGTCACGGTGATCTCTTCTTCTGTCACCACCGCTTCTTCGGTTGGAGCCTGTTCCTCGACGACCACCTCTTCCATGATTTCAATCTGTTCTTCAATGACGATCTCTTCGCCGACAGGTGCCGCTTCTTCCATCGGCATGGCTGCTTCTTCAACCGGCGTTGCCACTTCCTGCATTCCCGCAAGATCAGCATCCTCCAGCGTCAACAGTGACTTCATCCTGTCGACCTGGCCCTCGAGCGATTCGACCTGGGTCTGTAATTCTTCTTTTTCCAGCCGTTCGGATTCCAGCGACTCACGTGTAATCGCCAGTTCCGAGCGCAACTCGCTGGTTGTCATGTCGGTGGGATCCTTGGTTCCGGCGGCTGAGACACCGCTGCCAGCGGCGACAATTTCAAGCCGTGCCTCGGAACCGTCATCCATAGCGGCACCCGGGCCTGCCGCATCTCTTTCCATCGGTGAAGCCGGCGCGACACCAGCGACAGCCTGCTGGTATTCTCGCCACAGTGCATTTTGTTCACGCACCACCGCAACAGCTTCAGCGTGATTCATCACGTTCAATTGATCGCGGTCCGGAAAACGCAAAATATAGCCTCGCTTGAGGCCATTTACGTTCTCGTTAATGAAAGCCTCCGGATTATTCCGGAGTATGGCTAACATCATCTGTTCTATTGATACCGACTGGTCGGGTCGCATCGAGTCCGCCAGAGACCAGAGCGTGTCCCCCTGTTGTATTCGGTAACCGTCGGGTGGGGTATAGAAGGATGGGGCGGTTACCGGTGCCATCGTGGCCTGGGTTTGGGTCGGTTGCAGTGTTGGCGGCGGTGCTGCTCCGCTGGTTACCGGTCTGAAACTTTCCCTACTCTGTGGCTGTGGTGGCGGTGCCGGTGATGGCGCCGGTGCCGGCCTCATCGCGTCACTTGCGGCCGGCCTCGATGTATCTTCCATCGCAGGTGCCTGCTGACCCATGAATACTGGCGGATCCAGCAGGATTGTATACTCGCGCATCATGTGGCCTTTGGGCCAGTCGATTTCAACCAGGAAATTAAGGAAAGGTTCGCGTATCGGTTTATCCGATGTCACTTTAATATAGGGCTTGCCGTCACCTCCTTCAGCAGAGAACCTCAGGCTATTCAGCAGGTATGGACGATCCAGACCGGCACGGGCAAATTCCTCGCGTGACGCAAGCTTCACGATCAGAGCTTCGACATCTTCCGGTGCGGCCGATAGCAGCTCAATTTCAGCCAGTAATTCCTGATTTAGTGCTGAATCAACCTCGATTTCACCCAGGCCCAGGGTGAAGCCGTGGTCAGGCAATAGTAACGCGCCTACCGCTAAGGCAAAGATGAATTTACGCACTGGTATCCCCTCTCATACTGGTCAACTCAGGGTCTTTCGCCCTGTTTCAGTCCCCTGTTTATTATTCTTTTTAATAGTCAAGTTCCCACTGTATCGGGAACTCCTTAATAATATACATGAAGTATGTATGACTAAATATAGGTTATAAATACTCTTTTATCAAAATCTCGGCAATTTGTATGCTATTTAATGCGGCCCCTTTACGAACATTATCGGCCACAACCCACATATCCAGCCCCTTTTCATGGGATATGTCCTCACGGATACGACCCACGTAGACCGGATCATTATTGGCTCCTTCCGACACTGCCGTGGGGTAACCGCCGTCACTGCGCTCGTCAATGACGACCACGCCTGCTGCGCTGGACAGCAGTTCGCGCGCCTTTTCAGCAGTGATCTTCTCACCGGTTTCAATATGCACCGCTTCCGAGTGGCCGTAGAACACGGGCACACGCACGGTCGTCGGATTCACCCTGATCGAATCGTCTTCAAAAATCTTGCGCGTCTCCCACACCATTTTCATTTCTTCCTTGGTGTAGCCGTTGTCCTGAAACACGTCGATTTGTGGCAATACATTGAAAGCAATCTGCTTCGGATACACCACGCTTTCTATTGGCTTAGCGTTGAGCAGTTTTGCGGTTTGTCCTGCCAGCTCTTCTATCGCCTCCTTGCCGGTTCCGGAAACAGCCTGGTAAGTTGCAACATTAATACGTTCAATACCCACTGCATCCCTGATCGGTTTTAATGCAACCAGCATCTGAATGGTGGAGCAGTTCGGGTTGGCAATGATGCCGCGTGTTTTGTAGTTGGCAATGGCATGCGGATTTACTTCCGGTACCACCAGCGGAATATCATCGTCATAGCGAAACTGCGAGGTGTTATCGATAACCACGCAACCGGCAGCCGCCGCTTTGGGTGCATATTCTTTTGATATCGACGCACCGGCAGAAAACAGCCCGATCTGCGCTTTTGAAAAATCGAATTCGGCCAGATCCTGCACCGTTAACATCTTGTCTCCAAACGGTACCTTCTTGCCTGCTGAACGACTGCTCGCCAGGGCATAGACCTCGCCAACGGGAAAATTGCGCTCCGCCAGTATCTCCAGCATGGTTTCGCCAACAGCTCCGGTGGCGCCAACCACCGCTACATCATAGGTTTTACTCATAATCTTTCTTTGCTTAGTTCACAGTTGAGAGTTCGGCCAGAACCGCCTCACCCATTTCTACAGTACCCACTTCGCGGCAACCATCCGCCATGATATCCGGCGTGCGCAACCCCTTGTCCAGTACACGACTGACTGCGGCTTCGATGCGATCAGCCTGTTCTGCATGATCGAGCGTGTAGCGCAACATCATCGCCACAGATAATATCGTTGCTAACGGATTGGCCACGCCCTTGCCGGCTATGTCCGGCGCAGAACCGTGGATGGGTTCGTACAAGCCCTTGCTGATGATATCCAGTGAGGCTGACGGCAGCATCCCAATAGATCCGGTCAGCATTGCCGCTGCATCCGACAGAATATCACCAAACATGTTCGTGGTGACCATGACATCGAACTGTTTCGGCCATTTCACCAGTTGCATGGCTGCATTGTCCACGTACATGTGACTTAGCTCCACTTTCGGGTAATCATGCGCGACTTTTTCCGCTACTTCGCGCCACAGTTCCGAGACCTCAAGCACATTGGCCTTGTCCACCGAACACAGGCGTTTGTTGCGTTTCATTGCAATATCAAACGCAACCCGGCATATGCGATCGACTTCGTGTTCACTGTATACCAGCGTATTGAAGCCTTCACGTTCACCGTTATCGCGTTCTCTAATACCGCGCGGTTCTCCGAAATAGATGCCACCGGTCAGTTCGCGTACGATCATGATATCGAGACCTGCAACCACATCGGCTTTCAACGAAGACGCATCGGCCAGTTGCGGGTATAAAATCGCGGGGCGCAGGTTCGCGAACAGTCCCAGCTCCGAACGCAGGCCCAGCAGGCC
>JAASSE010000166.1 GCA_021768055.1 Gammaproteobacteria bacterium
CAACTACGATGGTGCCAACAAGCACAAGACCGTGATCAAGGACGGCGCCTTTATCGGTTCAGCCTCCCAGCTGGTCGCACCGGTAACCGTCGGCAAAAATGCCACCATCGGTGCTGGCAGCACCATCACCCAGGATGCCGAAGACGAAACCCTGACCCTGAGCCGCAGCGAGCAGAAAACGGTCAAGGGCTGGAAACGACCCACCAAGAAATAGTTAAGTTTCCTGCATCAAGGAAATATAAACAGCCATTTGGATCTGTTAACAGTCTGTGCCGATGCCCTTGCCAGCCCGGGCCGGTAAGAAAAATCATTCAATTTTTCAATAACATGCAGCAAAAACATAGTATGCGGATGAGCTTTTACCATGGACTTTTGACTCAAAATATATTAGAATTCGCTAATATATGTCTAGAGAAGATTTATGGATATTCGCCTGAACAATCTGAAATCATTCATCTTGAGCTTGTTGCTGTCGCTGATGTCGGTTTCCGTCTATGCCGAGACCGGTGATGTCTGCAAGCCTTTCATGGAGGCCGATGTTGATGATTCGATTATCGCCACCATGCTGGCTTCGGCAAAGGACGGCCATTTATACCGTATCCAGCCCGCTTCTTCCCGCGTCGGTTTCTGTGTAGAGGGTCCTTTCGGCGCGGTCGAAGGTGAATTCAAGGAGTTCACCGGCGGCCTGACTTTTCTGAATAATATGGCCGTTTCCAATGAACACGCGCTGGTAATGCTTAAAACCGGCAGCCTGACCACGGACGCGCCTTTGATCGACAGCCTGCTCAAGGGCGAAAAGTTTTTTAATGCGGACAAGCACCCGGAGATCATATTTGTCAGCAAGGATTTTCAATGGATCAGTGAAACCGAAGCCATGTTGATCGGTGAATTGACCATGAACGGCAAGACCCGGGAAGTCGGTTTCCACGTCGAGTTGGTCGAAGAGCCGGATGAACATGCAGATGAACAGCATATTCACGTAAAAGCCACTACCCTGATCAACCGCTCCGAGTTTGGACTGACTTCGATGTCTCCCATGGTCAGCGATGCGGTGAGCCTGTGCATGAGCGTGAATGCCGTCAAATACCAGGGCCAGCCCGAATTGCTATAACTGCTGTTGCCACCAGGCCGGCAGGTCGGCGACAGAATCGAGCACGGTATCAGGGCTAATACCCGTTTCCAGATCCTGCGGCCGGTATTTGCCGGTCCTGACCAGGGCGGTATGCAGCCCTGCTTGTTGAGCGCCTTCGATATCGCCCCGAATATCATCACCTATCATCAGGCTTGATCCAGCTTCTGTGTCCAGCCGGTCGAGCGCGGCCTGGTAAAACGCTTGCGATGGCTTGCCCAGCACCGTGGCAGTCCGGCCTGTCGCATGCTCCAGTGCTTTCACGAACGGCGCGGCATCGAGACGCAGGCCGTCGGCAGCGCGCCAGTAACGCGTCATGCCCAGTGCTATCAGCACAGCATCGGGATTGTTCATCAATAAGCGAAAAGCCGTATTGAGCAGCTTGAAATCCCATGCTTCACCGAGGTCGCCGATAATAACTGCCCCGGTTTGCCGGGCCTCATCGGTGCATAGATCAAACCCGGAAAACTCGGCTTGCGTCGCTGCCGGAATAAACAGTGAAACCGTTGTTACACCGTGTTGTTTCAGCCATTGTGACGCCGCCAGCGGCGGTGTCAGATAATCATCGACATCTGTTTTTATATTAAAGGCCTGCAGCTTCTCGACCAGCGCGCTGCGGGGGCGTGAACTGGTATTGGTTAAAAACAGGTGCGGAATGTTTTCGCTATTGCACCAGTCGATAACATCGGCGGCACCGGTGACGGCCTCTTCGCCCTCGTATAAAACGCCATCAAGATCAAACAGTATGGCCTTCATCATCGGTGATTTACACCTGGCTTGACGATGTGCTTGCGGGCAAGGCGTCGATTTCTGAATAGTAGGTCACTGATCATCAAGAGCCGCATTGCATGGGGGTTTGCGTTGATATTAACAGTAAATTAATCCCGGGTATGACTCAATAATCCGGGCAGATGTACTATTATTAGTATTAACTGATGTTGTAAATGAGCAAAAAATGACAATTTTGTATTAATTGGGGACTGCTGCTCATGAACGACCGCCACGGACGACTTCCCACAATCTTGCTATCGATATGCCTGCTGATGCTGCCGGGAATTGCGTTCGCCGATAATATTTCCGTATCGAGTTCAGGAGTATTCAAGTTTCAGCAGAAACTGGCAGAAAGCGGCAACAAACAGTCTCAATTCAAGCTGGCAACCATGTACGAGCTCGGTGTCGGCACCAGTCAAAATCTTGATAAGGCCAGGGAGTGGTACCAAAAGGCTGTTGACAATGGTGTTGCAGAAGCCAAAGACCGCCTGGTGTATCTGGATATCAGACAAAACGGCTACAGTAATAAGTCACACGGTTTATGGGCGACACAAATCAAAAAGAATGCGGCCGCAGGAGACCAGAATGCACTGATGTTGCTGGGCCAAATGTACAGCAACGGCATTGGGGTAAAGAAGGACCTCAAAATGGCGATCAAGCAGTTGAGCAAGGTTGACGAGATGGAAACACCGATGGTGGTGCACGAGCTTGAGCGCGTAGAAGCAGAACTCGTCAAGGCGCAAAACGCATGGAAGGCAAAGTTGGCTAAAAAGCGCAAGCAGGAAGAAGAAAAACGCAAGCAGGAAGAACGTAAAAAGCAGGCACAGGCCGAGTTAGCCAAGAAACAGGAAGCACAGAACGCTGAAGCTGAAACAGTCGTTGCTGAAAGCAATCAGCAGCCCGATGAGGACATTGAGGAAGATGATGTCATCAAGCAACAGGGCGTAACGGACTGGTTCGAATAACGGGCCACTGCGAAACACCAGGCCTACCCCAGCTTAAACATCGCAACATACAGTCGTCGATACGACGACTTTCAATAACAAACACATTCAGTAGCACTGTTGGTGTGCTAATCAGATGCGTACGTGATGCAAGAGCGTGATTTAGCGCACGAGCTGCGCACTGACCTCTGCGCTTTTGGCTGCACCTTCCAGCAATTCGATCAGTTTGAGGGTGAAATCCATTGCAGTGCCAGGACCACGTGAAGTGATAACGTTGCCGTCGATTTCGATGGCCGCATCTGAGACCGAAACCGCATCATTGCCCAGAGCATCGAGCACACCGGGATAACCGGTTGCGGTTTTACCGTCGAGCAGCCCGGCTTTTTCCAGCGCCTTAGGTGCGGCACAAATTGCGCCGAGGTATTTGCCTTCTGCAGCATGTTTTTTCAATAGTGACTGTACCGCTTCATTGTCACGCAGATGGTCAGCACCGGGCAGCCCGCCAGGGAGTACGATCAGGTCGAAAGTTTGATCACGCACTGCATCGATGGTGGTGTCGGGCACCAGCGTGGCGCCGCGCGAGGCTTTTACCGGTTTATCATCAAGGCCGGCCGTGGTGACGTCCACCCCTGCCCTCACCAGCAAATCCGTGATGGTGATGGCTTCGAGTTCTTCACAGCCCGGGGCCAGTGGTACCAGTACTCGCGACACTGTTTATTTCCTTTTTACGTTGCTGATGGCTGATCAGTTCAGACACGGGCACCAGCCTGATGCCGTGCTGTTCCAGATCATCGAGGTGTTGATAAATAAATTGTAGGCTGTGTGGATACGGGTGCGCAATAGCTATGGCGTAACCGCTGGTATTGGCTGTTTCAATAAAACGTGCAAATTGCCGCCGGATCGTTCCCGGCCTGAAGTCCGGGTCGAGAAATACATCGCGGCTCAGTGCCGGAACCTTGTGCCGGTTCGCGAAAGCGGCGGCAATCGACTTGGCTGTGGTCTTGCTGTCAATAAAATACAGGCCATCGTGCGTGGCAAGTTCAGCCATTAACCAGTCCATGTACCCGGGATGCTGCGTCATCAGGCTGCCCATGTGATTATTCACGCCGCGGATGTGCGGTATCGATGCGATGTTGGAGCGTAGTTGCCGGGTAAAACCCTGCTGGGTCATGTGCAGCTTTAAGGTGCCGGGCGTATGGTGGTGATGACGCACTGACTGCAGCGGTAGATGCAGCATGATTTCCTTGCCGGATTTGATGGCTGATTCCGCCAGCTCTGTCGCGAATACCGTATGCGGTAGAATCGCCAGGGTTAACGCGGCCGGGATAGCCACGGCCTGCTGGCCGTGTTCAAGATTGTTGCCGAGGTCGTCAATGATGATACTGGCAAGCTTGCCCGATTCCGCACGCGCTATTCCAGC
>JAASSE010000167.1 GCA_021768055.1 Gammaproteobacteria bacterium
GGGGTAATCGCCGGTGTAGTCTTTTGCCTGAATCGAAGCATATCGGGTCGGTAGACGATAGAACGATTTGCGGTCCTCGTAGGTCGGGTATTTCTCGACCAGGTCCCGGCGAGATGTGTATAGTGGTTCGCGATGAACCGGTACCGGATCGGGGAAGGTCCACACCACCGTACGCGCCTTGGCATTACCAAACGGTGCACAACCGTGCTTGATCGCAACGCGCTGAATACCACCGGAACGGTCTGTCTTCCAGTTCTTGCCCTCGGCAAGTTCTTTCTCATCTGCCGTCAGATCATCCCACCAGCCCAGCTTCTTCAGCATGTCAGCGGTAAACTCGGGATGACCGTCCTTGAGTTCATTGCCTACTGGATAGGAACCTTCAGCCAGTAGATTGACACCATTACGCTCAACGCCAAAGCGGGCACGGAAGTTCAGGCCGCCGCGTGAAACCGGTTTACTGGTGTCATATAGGTTGGGCGTACCCGGGTGACCCATCTCGGCCGTACCCCAGCAAGGCCAGGGCATTCCAAAGTAGTCGCCGTTAGCTGGACCGCCTTTTGCTTCAAGTGTTGTGTAGTCAAAGGTATGCCAGTTTTGCTGATGCAACTTCAAGCGTTCCGGACTCTGACCGGTATATCCAATGGTCCACATACCTTTGTTGAATTCCCGGGTGATGTCCTCGATATTGGGTTCTTCATTATTCACTGCAATGTTTTTAAACAGCTGATCACTGAAACCAAGCTTGTTGGCCATCTTGTACATGATGGTGTGATCCGGCAGTGATTCAAACAGTGGATCGAAAACCTTGTCACGCCATTGCAGCGAGCGGTTCGAAGCAGTCGCCGAACCGTAAGTCTCGAACTGCGTGGCTGCCGGCAACAGGTATACGCCATCGGTGCGATCGTGCATCACAGCGGTGACTGTCGGGTATGGATCGATCACCACCAGCAGATCCAGCTTCTCCATCGCCTCTTTCATCTCGCGGCCACGTGTCTGGCTGTTCGGCGCATGACCCCAGAACACCATGGCACGGACATTGTCCTTTTGCCCCATATTGGCCTTGTCTTCCAGTACGCCGTCGATCCAGCGTGATACCGGGATACCCTTGGTGTTCATCGGTTTGGCCGGCTTGCCCTTGACCTCTTCATAACTGCCCTGGTCAAACCGTCCTGCCAGCCAGTCATAATCAGTATCCCAGACCTTAGCCCAGTGTTTCCAGGCACCACCGGAGAGGCCGTAATAACCTGGCAAGGTATGGCTGAGTACACCAAAGTCGGTAGCCCCCTGCACGTTGTCATGGCCGCGGAAGATGTTGGTACCGCCACCTGAGACACCCATGTTGCCCAGTGCAAGCTGGAATACGCAGTAGGCCCGGGTATTATTGTTGCCGATGGTGTGCTGGGTCCCGCCCATGCACCAGATGAATGTGCCGGGGCGATTGCTCGCCATCAACCTGGCGGCTCGCTTGACGGTATCCTCCGGCACACCGGAGACCCTTTCGACTTCTTCCGGTGTCCACTTCGCTACTTCGGCACGGATCTCGTCCATTCCGTAGACGCGTTGCTTGATGAATTCCTTGTCTTCCCAGCCGTTCTCAAAAATGTGCCAGAGCATGCCCCAGACTACCGGTACATCTGTTCCCGGCCGGATACGCATGAAAAGATCCGCATGCGCTGCTGTGCGAGTAAAACGCGGATCGATCACAATCAACGGTGCATTGTTGCGCTCGGTTGCCCGGAATACATGCTGCAGTGATACCGGGTGGGCTTCAGCCGGGTTACCGCCGATAATCAATATCGACTTGCTGTTATGGATGTCATTGTAAGAGTTGGTCATTGCCCCGTAGCCCCAGGTGTTGGCTACACCGGCTACCGTGGTGGAATGACAGATGCGCGCCTGGTGATCTACGTTGTTGGTGCCCCAATAGGCGGCAAATTTGCGGAACAGATAGGCCTGCTCGTTGTTGTGCTTGGCTGAACCCAGCCAGTAAACCGAATCGGGCCCGGACTGCTCGCGGATGGAAAGCATCTGGTCACCGATCTCGTTAATCGCCTGCTCCCAGGATACCTGGGTCCACTTGCCATTCACCAGCTTGGTGGGATACTTCAGCCGCCGCTCGCCGTGACCATGCTCACGAACCGAGGCACCTTTAGCACAGTGGGCGCCGCGATTAAACGGGTGATCGAAAGCAGGTTCCTGACCGGTCCATACGCCGTTTTCAACTTCAGCATAAATACCGCAACCAACTGAACAGTGCGTACAGATCGTTCGCACCTGTTGTGTCTTGCCACCGGATGCAGTGGCAGTCGCAGCTGATGCCTTTTGCACCATAGACAATGGCAGAGAGCCGGCCGCAGCTATGCCACCAACACCAATGCCAGAACGTTTTAGAAATGTACGACGGTCAATGGTGGTCGCTGTTAATACACCAGGCATCTGCGAATGATCCGTCGCCTGCTGTCTTTTAATCAACTTCATAGCCAGCCCTCCTGAAGTTTTGAGGTAGCTGAATAGTTAAACAGTCACCTCAATAATGTTTGATCAATTACTCTCCTGCTACCCCCAATAAATCCAGCGCAAAAAAAACCGGCTCACGTTTTAAGTGTCCGGTAATATGCCCGTATATGGTCTGTTTCGTGGTAGCCGCGGGATTGCAAAGTATCTTGTTCCCGCTCGGGAGGCTTGCCCTCATCAGCCAGCAATTTAGATGCCGAGAGTGCCGACATTGCAGCGACACCACTCGCTACGGCACCCTTGAGAAAATTGCGGCGTTCCGTTGGAGATTCAGAGTTACGCTTTTTCATTGCTCCCCCTAAAACTAATGCCCGTAGCATCAAAACATAACACGGAACTATCTATTTTCAAACCGTATTTCATCTCATTTTCATTCTGGCAGCGAAAAATAACGCTGCTCCACGGCCAAAAAACGGCTTCCCAGTTGGGCTACAACACGATAAAACTCGGCTGACTCCGCCTCACCGAGTTCCTCGAAAAATCGGATCATCCAGGAAGCCACATAGTCACTGAAAAAATCCGACTGCTGCTGCTCGCTTTCCTGCGCGGATATCATCATGGCCATCATTTCGCAGATTGCACCTGCGTGATCTTCGGGCTCTGCCACATCCAGCTTGCGTTCGATGCCCAGTCTGGCCATTTCCTCCCGTAAAGATGCCAGCACCTTTTCCATAAGGAACCCATGAATATAGAACGAGGCATAGGGAAGAAGTTCTCCGCGGCCGACACCTATAAATATATTAAAATATTCTTCTGTAAGACTATTTTGGCTTGCCGCCGATGCAGCCGATTTCAAATCCTGCCAGGCTTGCGTCATTTCGCCACCGTCAGCCTCGTCACCCAGCTGTATCTTGCTTAATACGTCGAGCAGCTCGGTATCCGGTGGTGCCGTCAACAACCGGCCCAGAAGCCGGTAAACATCAACCCGTGCACGTTGATCAGCTTCAAGTGATTGTTCGATCGATTCGGTTGCATCACTCATGTTGATCTCCGTCTAGCGCTCATTGTTGGCACTTTCTTCAGCGAACATTACCTTGACGCGACAATCCTCGCACATCTTGAGTCGGTCAATCGCCTCCCCTTCAAACATTGGATGGTCCTGCATCTTGCTTGTTATATTCTCAATCATCTGCCGAGTAGCGAAGGGTTTGCCGCATTGTGTACACAAAAATGGTTCCTCCTCACACAATATTCGCCGAGCGTTACGCTGTCGCAAGTCGTAAACGTAACGTGCCACCAGGGTGATGGCGATTTCGGGACACGTGTTGCTGCACAAACCACATTGCACACAGTTAGCTTCGATAAACTTCAATTGCGGGCTTTCAGTATCGGATTCGAGTGCGCTTACCGGGCACTGCGAAACACAGGACATACAAAGTGTACAACGCGCAGGATCCACCTGGATCTCGCCAAAAGGTGCACCTGGCGTGAGCGCGACCATCGTCGGCTGTAATTCAGCCTGGGAAAACAGGTGCTCGACAGCCATTCGCACAACGGTACGTTTGTCGTTCTGTTCCATGAATCGCGCCGGCGCTCGACCATCCAGTTTCGGTAAAGCTGCCAACGTATCCATTAAATCCTTGTCGCTGCTATTACACAGAGTCAACATTGCATCCGGGTAACCCATGCCCGACAATATCTCGCCTGCAAATTTCAACTGACGACCAATTTCGCGCGTAACACTGGACGGCACCTGCGGTGTTGCCAGCAATACAACTGCCGAAGCACCATAAGCCAGGGCAGACA
>JAASSE010000168.1 GCA_021768055.1 Gammaproteobacteria bacterium
ATTTTAGGAAGGTGCTCCATATATTTTAACTGCATAAAAAATTAAACAAGCATGAACACTTCGGGGACGTTTTAATTTGTGCTGAATGTCCGCTTTTGGCCGATAGCAGACGTTCGTCTGATTCTTAGCTAAATTATTCTCTGAATGACCGCTTTCGACCCAACTCGGACTCTTAGAAATTGCTACATGTAAATATAGGGTTTTTAAAGTTCCTGTACTACTCATGAAGCTGATAGTAACGCTGCGGGCCTGTCGCCTTTAGAACCGCGAGGGTCAGGGCTTCCCTGTCAACGTCACCCTCGGCGGACAGCAGCGTCTGGATGCGGCCCGACCCAACGCCTTGCGCATGCATAATGCTCGGTGTCAGCACCTCGCCCATGGTGGAAACCATGCAACTGTTCGGCGCCACGTTCAGGACTACATCGGTGCCATGTCGGAGTTCGACCAGCGCCTCGCCGATATAAGGCGCGAGTTCACCGATGGGACGGTAGGTGGGCAATAGCTCGCGCGAAGCCTCGATCATCCGGCTGATCGGCGCCGGCATTTCCAGCTTGCTCGCGCGGTAAAGCGGTCGGGCGAGAAGGTTACGCCATATTCCACGGAACAACCTGAGCATGCGTATTCTGCGCTTTGCACCGCGTAGCCGGCTGGTGTCGGCGGTATTTTTTCCAACCCGTGATTGCCGTGCCCGGGTGACCTCCAGTTCGGTACGACTTGCTTCCTCGGCCTCTTCGAGGATCACTTCGATGTAGGACATCGCCGGCGATACATGCAAATTGAAGCGTCGAAATCCCATTTCCTCCACCAGGATAAAGAAGATTTCCTCGGCCTGGGCGAGACGCATGTAACCCTCACCGGTAATCAGGATATTCAGCCTGTCTCCTGGACGAGGTTTTGGAGCTCTCCATTTTGCTACAAAGCGCTTCAGTGGCTTGATAAATTCCCGGCCGTGCGCGCGGTAGGCGAAATACATGACTGGAATGCTTGGGATGGTGTTCCTGCCCAACAACGATAACAGCCACTGACTGAAACGACCCGGACCGGTAAAACTCTCGAGTAGCAGGTAGATTTTCTTCTCCAGCGCGCGGAAATCAGCGATGAAACGCTGGTACTCGGCGTAATCGCGGCAGGCCGCACCGGCACTGAACAGGATACCTTGCAGAACACCTCTCAGGATGATTCCCTGGTATATTCGCAGCATCATCCAGTCCGGGAAACTGCCCCGATAACCTTCGTTTTCCTCCAGCAGCAGGAACTCAAACAACGTACCGCCGGGCATGCTGTTGCAGCTGCGGTTGAGTTTTTCATCTGGCACCGATTTCTTGAAAAAGAGCCGGTGCAAGCCGGGATACTGACCTTGTCTGCAGGGCCCGGAGCCCTGGGTATCGATTAACACCAGGCGCCGCTTGTCGGCGAATTCGGGATCGCCGGCCTGCTTGCGACGCGCGAATTCATCTACCCCATTTCTCAGGTCTGAATAAAGCGCCGCCAGGGGGGTGCACACCTCCTGGCCCGCCTCCTTGCGTCCGGTTTTTACCAGCGTCTGTAAATCATAGGTTTGATCGGAATAGTTTTCGATGCAGGTGTAGCCAGCCGCGCGAATTACCGAGGTCAAGGCTCGATTATCACCCAGGGTCGGCAGGCAGAGCACATCGGTATCGCGGTTCACGGCTTCATGTGAAATCAGCTCGTCGAGGGTCCTGATCTCAAACGGTTGCTTGCTATCCAGTCCCAGCTTGTCGTGCAATCCCTGCTCGAGTTGCATGACGTAGGTATTTACGCGATTTTCGAGATGCGCAAGCTCCTTGAGCACGGCATCAGACTGAATTAACAGGAACGGCCGCTGCTTCATGATCTCGGCAACGTAATGCGTGATGATGCTGTCGGGACCGCAACTGAAGGTCGATACCTGGACCACCGGCAACATCGCGCCCGAGGAATCTTCCTCGATGCGGCGAAACAGGGACTGCAGGCGGGGATGCCGCAGGCGAGTATGCAGATTTCGATGCGCAACCGCCTTCAGCGCTGTCAGAATAAAATGAGGATTACGCCAGTAAACGTTGTCGAACTCCGGGTCGAGCTCCATGTCCAGCACGTAAGAGGGAATCACCGCCATCTGGCGATCACGCAACAGGCGACGGATATGGCTGTCGTAGATGCCGGGATTCAGAACATATTCGCGCCCCACGACCAGTGCGACCCGGTGCCCTTCGGCCAGTGCGTTTTCGGCGAGTTCCGCGGTGAAATCCGCTGCCGCCTGTCGCAACTGCAAATGATCTTCGATGGCCTCCGCCACGATATTCTCCAGGTTTTTTGCGTCAGGGGTAATTCCGTAGTAGCGAAACACAGGCTCCAGTCCAATCTGAAACTGGTCGCTCAAAAGACCCGCATCGAGCTCATCGATGGCGAAGTGAAACAGGTGAATACGCGCATCGGAGTGCGCATCCATAGCCAGGCTCCTGGCCACTGCAACGCCACCTTGGTTGGTACTGCAGGTGAGCCCCCGACTCACTCCACCCGTTGGGAGGGTTTCTATCTGCGGGGCCAGGATCATGCCATGGGATTCGGCAGCCAGTCGCTGGAACTGCCCTACCGCGCCCATCTGGGGTGCGCAGCAATCGACGTTGAACCGGGGTTGTGCGTCGGCCAGATCACTGTCGCGAACGTTGTCCACGTGTACCGGTATACCCAGCGACGTAAATACCCGGGACAGGAAATAAGCCCACTCGGAGACGGCTAAACTGCGCGGGATAACCAGGCGCCTCGGATCATCGCTGTGCGGGTGGTGGCTATCGATAAAGTCCCATATTTCCTTGTATAAATCACGCGGCCGGTTCTCTTTTTTCTGTCCCTTGTGCGAGATGAGTTCGTTTATGGCGGTGCATCCGCCCACCGTGAAGGCGATCTTGCGGCCGTCATCGCCCTGCCAGCGCAGCGCGCAGCGGTTGCAGCGGGCGAGGGGATCACCGCAAACCTTGCCCTTGCACTGAATCGTGCGTTTTGCAAAATGTGCCTCTAGCAAATCGTTGAGGCATATATTAACAACGCCTGGCACCGCTGCCTGCTGCAAGCTGCGAACCAGGCCTACGCAGGCTCGATGCCCGGGATTCGGCGGCAACAGGGCATGAATACTAGCACCGATGTAGGAACGCAGGCGGTGGGTAACCGCCAGCGGCAACGGGTCCGACAACATGGTCTGGCCATGCAATAACACCACCGCGTTGGCGGGCAGGTCCAGCTGGCTCCACAGGGTGCGTGCCATGTTTTCCACGATGGCCCAGTTCGCTGATGCAAGGATTTCATCCCGCGGCACCCCTTGCGCCTGCAGCTTGCTCGCATTTTCCATCAGGAACACGGCGCAGGTTGCATTGATACTGAAAGATTGAGGAGCGCTGTAAGCCTGTGCCTGCGCTTCCGCCACGGATTGAACGCCGAACATGGCGCTGAGCGTATCCATCAGGCTGCCGGTTCCAGCTGAACACTTGGTATTCATGGCATTGTCGAAGAGTTCAGCCTCATTTAGCGCGATGGTGGAAATCTTGGTGTCCTCACCGCCTATGTCTACCAGGATACAGAGATCCCGGTTGACGTCCTCGAAGCCCTGTTGTTCAAGCCATTTAACGTGTTGCCGGGCATAGTCAATCGAACCGCGCGCGTGCGCATAATTTTCCACCAGCACCTGGATCCGTTCCGATAAATCGGGATAGATACTCGCCAGCGCTTGCTGTACCTGGTAACGGGCAGATCCGGTAATGCCCACGCTTTGCAATGGCAACTGCTCGATACCCTGTCGCTGCAGGTCGGCGAATACATTCTTGACCGTCTCTATCGTGTCGCCAGCGTTGCTGTAGGCATCGAGAAACAGGACTTCACCCGAGTCGGCATCGGCCAGCACCGCTTTGGCCATGGTAGAGCCAACATCCAGTGCCAGAATCAGCGTGCGTTGCGCAAGATCCCCTGGCGAGCAAGCGCCAGGCGGTTCATCCTCCAGCCGATGGTATTGTCCATCCGCCTGGTAGCGCTTGTGCAGTTCAACAAAGGACGGAAAGGTTTCAGGCTGGCTTTGCCTGACGAGGCGGGAATCGGGTTGTGCAAGGTTGTCGACGCCAACCTTCTTCACCAGTTTCTGCAGCGACTTGAGGAGCTGCGTGTTTTCCGGGTCGTGGGCAACCTCCGCGACGCCTTGCTCGCGTAATAGATCCTCTGCACAGTCCCGCGCATACTGCCAGCGGAAGATACGTCCTG
>JAASSE010000169.1 GCA_021768055.1 Gammaproteobacteria bacterium
ATTCACAGCAAATGCCGCCAGTGCTATTTTTTCATCATCTTTTGGAGGTGCTTCGGCCGAAGGTGCCGGTGCTGCTTCTTTCTGTACCAGGTCCGACCAGTTGGTTTTACCGGTCTTGTCCACTTCCAACGATGCCTTTAAACCATGCAGACGCACCTTGTCGACTTCCAGTTCCCGGCGAAGCAATGGCAATAACTTAACCTTGACATCCAGTTGTGACACGCTGGCAAATGCTTTGTCACTGAAGCCGGCGGCATTGCCGAGCGTAGTATCCTCAACCTTGATACCAATCCACGGAAATATGGATAGGGTAATGTCACCGGCAATTGTAAATTGCCGACCGGTACGGTCTTCAACCTGGGCGGTAATAGCATCCTTGTAGTTGTTGGGATCAAACGTGAATAGCACTGCAGCTAGAGCAAGCAGTGCCAGTGCGAGCAGGATACCGATCAGCTTGAAAACAAGCTTTATTTTTCTCATTTATGGAAACATCCTTTCCTGTTAACCGCTTAGCATGCCACAAGAAGCATGCTACGGAAATAATCCCGGATACGTGTTATTTAATTAACACAAACAGTGCCGAGCGGCCACGTTGTATGTTCAACAGGATTTGCTTGTCGCTATCGCCGATAATGCGCCGCATCTCTTCCAGTGAATGTACCGGGGTGCGATTCACGGAGAGTATGATATCACCTTCACGTAGGTGCGCATTCCATGCAGCGCTACCTTGCTGGACTTCAGTTACGACCAGATACATTTTACCGGACTTTTCTTGTTCCTCTATGGTCGCACCTGCCAGACGTTCATTGAGTTTATTGCCCGTAACCTTCTGGTCCTCGGCTTCGCGTATGGTGGCTGTCATCTGTTTTTTCCTGCCATCACGTATCACGGTGATTTTCATTTTGTCACCAACACGCAGGAGTCCGACAATGTTGCGCATCTGCGATGCGCTTTTAACCTTGATGTCGTTAATGGACAGGACAACATCACCTACCTTGAGTCCCGCCTCTTCTGCTGCAGTGTCTTCAATTACTTTTGAAATCACCACGCCCTGGTGCATGTCCAGACCGAATGCCTTTGCCAGTTCCGGCGTCAGGTTCTGCATGACCACGCCCAGCAATCCGCGGCGTACCTCACCGTATTCAATTAACTGGTCCACGATGCTGCGTACCATGTTAATTGGAATTGCAAAACCGATACCGATATTGCCGGTACCGCCTGCAGCCAGGATCGCAGTGTTGATACCGATCAGTTCGCCGCGCAAGTTAACCAGTGCACCACCGGAATTGCCCGGGTTGATCGACGCATCGGTTTGAATAAAGTCCTCATATCCTTCGATACCGAGGCCGGTCCGGCCCAGGCCGCTGACGATGCCCGAAGTCACGGTCTGACCCAGGCCGAACGGGTTACCGATAGCGACGACAAAGTCGCCGACACGCAACGACGCCGAATTACCAAAAGGTATGTCCTGAAGGCCTTCGATATCGGCCTGTAATAACGCGATGTCTGCTTCCGGGTCGGAGCCGATCAGTTTCGCTTCGAAACCGTGGCCGTTGTGCATGGTGACGGCGATTTCATCAGCATCCTCAACCACGTGATGATTGGTCACGATGTAGCCTTTTTTTGCATCAATCACCACGCCCGAACCCAGGCTCGTGGTTTCCTGTATTTGCGGTATATCGCCGTAGCCACGGAAAAAACGTTTGAAGAAAGGGTCATCCAGCAAGGGATGGTCCTTTATATCGACGTGCCCGCGCGTAGCGATGTTGACCACGGCTGGCCGGGTTCTCTCGACCATCGGGGCCAGGGTGGGTAATTCCTGGTTATCAACCGCCTGGGGCAGTTTTGCCAGTGCTGTTCCCGGCAGTGCCGGCAACAACAGGGGGATGAGTAATAACAGGTGCTTGAAATGCTTCATAATAACTCCAAAAGACATCGCTAAACTCTGACAAGGCTGCGATTACAGAGTTCAGAATGACTATTATCAACTACTTTGCGGCAACTTGAAACACGGCGATGGTTGCAGTTGACGAAATGAACTGCTATGTTCCTGCCATTTCGCGAAATGCAGGTAGACACCATAATGATACAGATTCGTATACTCCTGATCAGTCTCAGTTTAATGCCACTGGCAGCCGTTGCCGGCAAAGGACTGGAAACCGTTGAACAGAAAGCCAGCTACAGTATCGGGGTGGATTTCGCCAAGCGCCTGCGGGCACAGGGTATTCAGCTAGACATAGCAGCGTTAACGCGCGGCATCAGGGACACGGCAAGCGGGGGCAAGCTCGCTCTGAGTGCTACCGAAATGAGCACTGCCAAGACCCAGTTCACCGAGCAACTGCGTGCCGAACTGATGAAAGCACAGGAAAAACTCGCTGCGGAGAACCTCGCCGCCGGCACTGCCTTCCTCGCCGAGAACGCCAAAAAAGAGGGCGTCGTGACCACGGCCAGCGGCCTGCAATACAAGGTCATCAAGAACGGCAATGGCAAAACACCATTACTGGATGATACTGTAACAACCCATTACCGCGGCACACTCATCGATGGCCGCGAGTTCGACAGCTCCTACAGCCGCGGCAAGCCTGCCAGCTTTCCGGTGAAAGGTGTGATCAAGGGCTGGACCGAAGCACTGCAGTTAATGAAGGTGGGTGACAAGTGGGAACTCTATATTCCTTCGGAACTGGCTTACGGTGCCTCCAAGCGCAGTGAACTGATACAGCCGAATTCGACGCTGGTGTTTGAACTCGAGTTGCTCGGTATTAAATAGTTATCAGTTACAAGTTGGTGAACTGGATTCCCGCTTTCGCGGGAATGACGCAACATCACTTATATTTTGTATTTGTAAAAATCAGGATTTTTGTTCGAGAACAAGGCGCAACCATTTCGAGAAGCGGAGTGTATATGACAATTTACTGCTACGCAGCCCCGCATCGCAGAATATGGTTGCAACGCAGTTATCGGACAAAAAGACGATTTTTATTCTATGTTCTGGACTTGTTCACGCATCTGTTCAATAAGCACCTTAAGTTCGACTGACGCTTGAGTGGTTGAAATATCCGCCGACTTGGACGCCAGCGTATTGGCTTCACGGTTCAATTCCTGCATTAGAAAATCGAGGCGACGGCCAACAGCTTCATCCCGATCCAGTACCTCACATAATTCCTTGAGATGCGCCTCGAGACGATCAAGCTCTTCATCGACATCCATCTTCTGCGCCATGTACACCAGCTCCTGCTCCAGCCGATCCCGGTCAATACTTTCTTGCAGTTCTTCCAGTCGTGCAGTCAGTTTCTCGCGATAGCGCTGCCGTATCTCCGGCAGTTGTTCACGCACCTCTTTGACAATACCCTGCATACTGAGACAACGTTGCAGTATCAGTTCTTTCAACCGTTCGCCTTCACGCTCCCTGTTTTCAATCAACTGGTCCAGCGCATTGTTCAGCAGCGCTTCTGATGCCTCGTAAATATGCTTGTAATCACGTTCCGGCTCCACCACCACGCCTGGCCAGGCTAGCAATTCAGTTGGGTTGATTTCCGATGGCTGATGCAAGCGCGTGTTGATTTTCTGGCATGCATCGATCAGGGATTTAACCAGCGGCTCATTTATATCAATACCTGTCTGTGTCTGCGTTCCCGCTATAAAACGCAGGCCACATTCCACTTTACCCCGCTGCAGGCGGTTATTGATGCATTCACGAATGCGCGTTTCCTGCGCCCGAAAATCTTCCGGCAAGCGGCAATTAATATCCAGGTAACGGCTGTTTACCGTGCGCAGCTCCCAGGTCAGCGTACCAAAATCTTCACTTTGCTGTACTCGCGCAAACGCCGTCATACTTTTTATCATGCAAGACTCCGGTGAAGCCGTTTAAATCATACGGCATTCTAGCATGCACACAACCGATACGGTTTTTACCTGACCGTTTGTTATAATGCGCCGCACAATTCACCACGGAGAGCAGAATGAGGCCGAGCAAGCGCGCAGCTGATGAAATGCGCACTGTCATCATAACCCGCAACTACACCAAGCATGCCGAAGGCTCGGTACTGGTTGAATTCGGCGATACAAAAGTTATCTGTACGGCCTCTGTCGAAGACCGGGTCCCCGGATTTTTACGCGGGACGGGTCAGGGTTGGGTAACTGCGGAATACGGTATGCTGCCCCGGTCAACCAGCAGCCGCATGGGCCGCGAAGCGTCCCGCGGTAAACAGGGAGGGCGCACCATGGAAAT
>JAASSE010000019.1 GCA_021768055.1 Gammaproteobacteria bacterium
AGCGTACGAAGTCATCCTTGTTATCGAAATGCATGAATGGATTGCCCTGTTGCTGAACATCCAGGGTCGAGGTTGTGTGCGCCGGTGAGTAGTTATGGCCCGGGTGCAGCACGGTGCCACCGGGCAAGGTCTCGTTGATGCGCTTCAGCGTGCTGTACATTTGTTCCGGGTCGCCGCCGGCGAGGTCGCAGCGCCCGCAACCGAATACGAACAGGGTGTCACCCGCGATCAAATCGGAGCCGAGGTGATAGCATGCCGAACCCGGCGTGTGTCCCGGCGTGTGCAAGATTTCGATTTCCGTGTCGCCGACACGGATGATGTCGCCACCGTGATGCAGGGAAGGTTTTACCAGTGATTTGCCCCAGAATACGGCCTCCGCCTTGAGCAGATGGACCTCGGCATCGGTTTTATCGAGAACCTGCTCGATACCGTTGACATGGTCGTGATGGCTGTGGGTGAGCAGGATATCGGTTATGCGGATGCCTTTTTGCTCAGCCAGTGACAAGGCCTCGTCAACCTCCCAGGCGGGATCAACGATGGCCGCGGTGTCTGTGGCATGGTCGTGCAGCAGGTAGACAAAATTCTCCATGGGCCCGAGCTCGAGCGCGTGAATACTGAATTTTTCAGAATTTGCCATGGATAATCCCTCTGTGTTGCTGTGTTGCACGGCTGACAACTATGTTACTACAGGCGGTTTTGATGCGTATGCAGAGACGAAAAAACATGGTTATAATCGGAATTTATGTAGCACAATCAATAATCTGGTGTGATCTGAGAAGGTCAGAAAACGCCGCAGTGAGGCATCATAAACGGATACTATGAACGTTACTGCTGTGAAACACGACAAACAATTGCTTTCCAGGCTGCAATTATTCCGCAACGTCGATCTAAATTCGGAAGCCATGGATGACCTGCTGTCGCTATGCGATTACCGTGAAATGACCGAAGGCGAGACCCTGCTGTCACCGGATGCGGAAAATCATTATCTCTATATAATTATTTCCGGCCGCCTTGCAATCCAGATCGGGCCGTATGAAGAAATACCGCTGACCACCGTCGAGCCCGGTGAATGTGTCGGCGAGATGTCAATCATCGATAGCCGCGTGCCATCGGCGCAGGTTTCCGCTTCGGAGCCGACCATGTTGCTGCAAATCGAACAGGATGTGCTTTGGCGAATGGTGAGTGCTTCCCACGAGATTGCGCGCAATCTTTTATACATCATGTCGGAACGTGTACGTTACAGTAACCTGGTAATTGCCGACAGCCTTGAAATGCAGCGCAAGTATCAGCGCTTCGCTACCATTGATGCATTAACAGGGTTGCACAACCGTGGCTGGCTGGATGACATGTTTGACAGGGAAATCCGCCGTAGTGAAAGAGACGGACTGACGCCCTGCCTGTTGATGATAGATGTCGACCATTTCAAGAATTTCAATGATGAATACGGACATCTTGCCGGTGACCGCGTACTGGTAGTAGTCGGTGAAAACATACGCAAGCCGTTAAGGCCAAATGATCTCATTGCACGCTTTGGCGGCGAGGAGTTCTCGGTGTTGCTGCCGGAAACATCTCTGGATAATGCTATCTCGATTGCAGAGCGGTTACGCGAACGTGTCAGTGAAGCTTCACTGGGAGAAATAGAGGGCCGGGAGTTGCCTAATGTTACTGTTTCGATTGGTATCACCGAGTACAAGCCCGGGGATTCGCTTGAGACCATGATAGCGGCAGCTGATGTTGCCATGTATCACGCCAAGAAAGCCGGAAGAAATTGCGTGCGCATTGCGACCAATTCCTGAACAAAGTATTCCACACTGCGCTTGCTGCCACAGACCATGAGTAATCATCCCCGAATCGGAGTTGGTGTCATGGTATGGAATGGTGACAAGCTGCTGCTGGGCAAAAGAATAAAATATGGTAATGCGTACGCCTGGCAGTTCCCGGGCGGTCACCTCGAGTTCGGTGAAACGGTAGCGCAATGCGCCGAGCGTGAAGTTGCCGAAGAAGCCGGTATATCAGTTCGCAACATCGTGCAGTGCGGCTATACCAATGACGTGTTCATTAATACAGACAAACACTATGTCACCTTGTTTGTCAGTTGTGATTACGATGGCGGTGAAGTAACAGTAATGGAGCCGGACAAGTGTGAAAGCTGGCGCTGGTTCAGTCCGGACAATCTACCTGAACCGTTATTTTTGCCAATCAGAAACTTCCTAAAGCAGTACCCTGATTTGCATGTATTACGGTACGGCCCGGATACTCAAGCAGCCTTGCATATATAAAGTCTGCCAGCCAGGGCTCGATTTTCTCACTGTCGCGAAGAAAGCGGTTGGCCAGCAGGCTTGCACTGATATCTCTCACACTGTCCGGTGCGACAGGCAGACCCAGCATGATCGCCAGAAATTCAACCGCATCGAAATGTTGCTGATCAAATCCATAATCAGTGTCCCAGCTGATTGAATGCGTGCGCCCCTGCTTGTTGTAGGCCAGGTGGAACCTGGCCGGTTCCTGGTGTTTGAACCAGACGTACAAATCCATGTCGGAATCAGTAAAGCATCTGCGGTTTGCGCAGCCCCCATAATTCCGGAACCTAGAAATCTCTTTTAGCATGTATAAAACCTATCAGATCTTTTGAAAAGTTGTAGCCTTTTTATGTATTTACGGTGAATATAGCCCGATAAACGGGCATGTTTTGTGATCAAGATCTACAATTGAGACAAGAGACCCGGCAAAAAATTCGAAATGGCCCACACACTCAAACCCGACATGCAGGAACTGTGGAGCAGTTCACAACTCAACGGCGGCAGCGCTGCCTGGCTGGAGGCCTTGTATGAGGCATATCTCAGAAATCCCGGCAGCGTAGAAGCGGAGTGGAAACGTTTCTTTGATGGGCTGCCCAAGCCCAAACCGGTCAATGGCGGCAATGGAGCCGGCAGGGAAGTGCCACATGACGAAGTGCGTGAGTACTTCAAGAGCATAGCGAGACAGCACAGGGCTGTGGTTGTTCCCGGCACGGAGCATGATGTTCAAGTTGAGCGCAAGCAGGTACATGTGCTGCAGCTGATTAACGCCTACCGCTTTCGCGGTCATCAACAGGCGCGCACAAATCCACTGAGCAATAATCATGAAACGAAGGTGGCCGAACTCGATCTCTCTTATCACGAGCTGGGAGAAGCGGATTTTGACACTGTGTTCGAAACCGGTTCATTGGCCGGACCGCAATCACTGACTTTACGTGAGATTTATCAAACAATCAGGGATACATACTGTGGATCTGTCGGTGCGGAGTACATGCACATCATGGAAACGCAAGAGAAAAGGTGGATACAGCAACGACTCGAGGTAAACCATGGAAATAAAGATCTAACAGTTGATGAAAAAATAAATATCCTGCAACAGTTAACTGATGCAGAGGGTCTGGAGAAATATTTACATACCAAGTACGTTGGCCAAAAACGGTTTTCGCTTGAAGGTGGCGAATCGCTGATCCCGTTGCTAGATGAACTTGTGCTGTATGCAGGCGGCCTGGGAGTCAAGGAAGTTGTAATCGGAATGGCGCATCGAGGCCGTTTGAATGTGCTGGTCAATATAATGGGAAAAACGCCTGCCGAACTTTTCTCGGAATTTGAAGGCACCAAGGATGTGGAGGAGTTGACCGGAGATGTTAAATATCATCTGGGCTTCTCATCCAGCCTGCAGTCACGCGGAGGCCCGGTACATCTCGCATTGGCATTCAATCCTTCCCATCTTGAAATTGTTGCGCCAGTTGTCGAAGGCTCGGTGCGGGCACGCCAATGGCGTCGTGGTGATGCCGAAGGTGTCGAGGTAATACCGGTACAGATTCACGGTGATGCTGCATTTTCCGGCCAGGGTGTGGTGATGGAAACACTGCAGATGTCACAGTCGCGTGGTTATTCGACCAAGGGAACAGTGCATATTATCGTGAATAACCAGATCGGTTTCACTACAAGTAATCAGCAGGATGCGCGCTCAACCAACTATTGCACCGATGTGGCGAAAATGGTGGATGCGCCGATTTTTCATGTCAACGGCGATGACCCTGAGGCTGTCATCATGGTTACAAGACTGGCGATAGATTACCGTATGGCTTTCAGGAAGGATGTTGTTATTGACATGGTCTGTTACCGACGTCATGGGCACAATGAAGCAGATGAACCCAAGGCGACACAGCCGATGATGTACAAGAAGATCGGCACGCTTGCTACTACCCGTGACTTGTATGCACAGCAACTCGTGTCCGGGGGCGTGATGACGCAGCAGCATACAGACGACATGGTCACGGATGTGCGAACAGCGCTCGAGCGTGGTGAGTGCGTGGTGCCGCACAAACTGCCGGATGCGAGTCTGGATAAGACAGAGTTGACGCAATGGCAACCGTATGTGCAGGCATCGATACTGGATGACGTTGATACCGGTGTGCCGATACAAACTATCAGGGAACTCGCGGCTACGCTGGAACAGATGCCCGAGGGTTTTGAGCTGCAGGCCCGTGTGCAGAAGATCATGGAAGACCGCCACCGCATGACTGCAGGCGCCTTGCCGCTGGACTGGGGTTACGCTGAAATCATGGCGTATGCAAGCCTGCTCCATGATGGTTTCGCAGTACGCTTATCCGGACAGGACAGTGGACGCGGCACGTTTTTCCACCGTCATGCGGTTGTACATAACCAGAAAGACGGCGTCGCCTTCGTACCGCTGCGCAGCCTGGGCAAAGGCAGGGTCAACTTTCTGGTGATTGACTCGCTGTTGTCCGAACTGGCTGTGCTGGCATTTGAATACGGCTTTTCAACAGCCGAGCCCAAGGCCATGTCCATCTGGGAAGCACAGTTCGGTGATTTTGCTAATGGTGCACAGGTGGTGATTGACCAGTTCATTACTGCAGGAGAACACAAGTGGGGCCGTGCCTGCGGTCTTGTCATGTTGTTGCCGCATGGTTTTGAAGGCCAGGGCGCTGAACATTCATCTGGAAGAGTCGAGCGTTACCTGCAACTGTGTTCTGAGCACAATATTCAGGTTTGCATACCAAGTACACCGGCGCAGATGTTTCATCTATTACGCCGACAAATGGTGCGTAACTGCAGAAAGCCGCTGGTAGTTATGACGCCGAAAAGCCTGCTAAGACACAAGATGTGCAAGAGTTCGCTGGATGACCTGGCAACGGGTCATTATCAACGTGTATTACCGGAAGTAGATGCGATTGATCCAAAGAAAGTCAAATATATTATTCTGTGTTATGGCAAGGTTTATTATGAACTGCTGGATAAACGCAGAACCGAGAAGCGTGACGATTTTGCTATCATCCGTGTTGAACAGTTATACCCTTTCCCCGGGCCCGAATTGAATACAGTTTTGAAGCCCTATACCAACACACATGATATCGTGTGGGTACAGGAGGAGCCCAAGAATCAGGGTGGATGGGATTTTGCCAAGCCGCGCATACCGGCAATGCTAACCAGGCATTGGGACCTGTATTATATAGGACGCGAATCATCGTCAGCGCCTGCAGTTGGATCCGCGCATCTGCATGGTAAACAGCAAAGGAAGCTGATTGATGAAGCAATCAATTTCCTGCCTGAGAACTACAAGAGTGTAAGGGCTAAATATCAATGGAAATAGAAGTCAAGGTACCCGCTTTGCCTGAGTCAGTCGCTGACGCAGTCGTTGCCGGTTGGCACAAACAGGCGGGTGATACCGTTACACAGGATGAGACACTGGTTGACCTTGAGACAGATAAAGTCATTCTGGAAGTGCCCGCCATCAGTAACGGCGTTATTACAGAAATACGCTTCAACGTGGGTGATACAGTCACAGCAGACCAGGTGCTGGCAGTGATTGATGAAAGCGCAACCACCGCCAGTGCTGAACCTGCTCAGGCTGAGGCCGAGCCCTCACCCCAACCACAGCCGGTACCCGCGCCTGAACCCGTTAGCGAGCAGCACGGTGAAGTCGCAATAAGCCCTTCGGCAAGAAAACTGATGGCCGACAATGGCGTTGACGCATCAGCTGTGAAAGGCAGTGGCAAGGGCGGGCGCGTGCTCAAGGAAGATGTACTCGCCTATATTAAAGACCGGGCAGCGGGCGAGACCGCTACGGCAGCGCCGCCGCAGGCGCCTGCCGCTCAACAAAGCAAACCCGCACCGGTTGTCGATTTCAGGGGAGAAGGGAATCGTATCGAGAAACGCGTGCCGATGACGCGATTACGTGCACGCATTGCAGAGCGTTTGCTCGATGCCCAGCACAATGCAGCGATTCTGACAACATTCAACGAAGTCAACATGAAGCCGGTGATGGATTTACGTTCCCGATACAAGGAAAGTTTTCAAGAGGAATACGGTGTAAAACTTGGTTTTATGTCCTTCTTCGTCAAGGCTTCGATTGAAGCCCTGAAAAAATTTCCGGCGGTCAACGCATCCATTGACGGCAACGACATTGTTTATCATGGTTACTATGACATCGGCGTCGCTGTGTCGGGCCCTGCTGGCCTGGTCGTGCCCGTGTTGCGTAATGCCGAAGACATGAGCCTTGCCCAGATTGAACAGTCAATTATCGATTTTGCGAACAGGGCAAAAGACAACACGCTGACACTGGAGCAGATAACAGGTGGAACGTTTACCATATCCAACGGCGGCGTGTTCGGCTCGATGCTGTCAACGCCGATACTGAATCCACCGCAAAGCGCGATACTGGGCATGCACACAATCAAGGAGCGCCCCATGGTGGTGGATGGCGAAGTGGTGGTATTGCCGATAATGTACCTGGCGCTATCGTATGATCACAGAATCATCGACGGGCGAGAAGCGGTACAGTTCCTGGTGACTATCAAGGACATGCTGGAGGAGCCGTCACGCATGCTGCTAGGAGTCTGAAACACAAAATAGCTATTAAATGAGATTAAAGTGAGTAATAAAAAATTTGATGTTGTAGTTATCGGTGCGGGCCCCGGTGGTTATGTGGCGGCCATACGCTGTGCCCAGCTTGGTATGAGTGTCGCCTGTGTTGATGAGTGGCAAAACCACGATGGCAAATCCAGCCTGGGAGGCACCTGCCTGAATGTAGGCTGTATCCCGTCAAAAGCGTTACTCGAATCAACCCATCTTTTTGCAACAGCAAATCATGATTTCGCGGATCATGGTATCCAGGTAAAGGGAGTTACAGCCGACGTCAAGGCTATGATGGCGCGCAAAAACAAGATAGTCAGTGAACTGACGCAAGGCATCAACGGCTTGTTTAAAACAAACAAGATCACGCTGGTACACGGCCATGCACGACTGTCGCCGGGAAAAATCGTAAAGGTATCCGACCGGAAGAGCAAAAAAACCACTGACACGCTTGAAGCCGAGAATATCGTTATTGCCGCGGGTTCATCACCAGTGCGACTGGATAATGCGGATCTAGTTGATGATTACATTGTAGATTCGGCCGGAGCACTTGAATTTGACCAGGTACCCAAAACGCTTGGCATTATCGGCGCAGGACCTATCGGGCTGGAAGTGGGCAGCGTCTGGTCGCGCCTCGGTTCCGAAGTGGTTTTACTGGAGGCGCTCGACACGTTTTTACCGGCAGCTGACAGCCAGGTCTCAAGGATCGCATTCAGAACGCTACAGAAACAGGGACTGGATATACGGCTTAATGCGCGCCTGTTGTCGGCCGATGTCAAACAGAAGAAAGTCAACGTCACTTATGAAGATACACGCGGTGCCCAGCAAATAAAGTTCGACAAGCTGATGGTTGCAGTCGGGCGCAAACCCAACAGTGATTACCTGTTTGGTGATGAAATGGAGCTCGAGATCGATGAACGTGAATATATCCATGTGAACAAGTACTGTGAAACCAGTGTGCCGGGAATTTATGCTATTGGTGACATTGTGCGCGGGCCAATGCTGGCACATAAAGCTTCGGAAGAAGGCATCATGGTTGCCGAACGCATAGCTGGGCAGAATTCTAGAATTAACTACGATCTGGTGCCGTCTGTGATTTACACACACCCGGAAGTGGCATGGGTCGGTAAGTCCGAACATGCCTGTGCAGCCGCCGGGATACCAACCAGTGTCGGTACATTCCCGCTGGCTGCCAGCGGTCGCGCCAGGGCAATGGGTTCAACCGATGGACTGATAAAAATCATTGCACACAAGGAAACGGACCGTTTACTGGGCGTGCACATCTGTTCCGCGCAGGCGTCTGAACTAATTGCGCAAGCAGTCACTGCAATGGAAATGGAAGCGAGTGCGGAAGACATCGCGCTGACCATGTTCGCGCATCCGACTTTGTCCGAATCGATGCACGAAGCAGCGCTGTCGGTGCATAATCGCGCGATACATATTAAAAACTGACGTTAGCTATTTTTATGAGCCGCTCGTGGTGAGCCTGTCGAACCATGAGCGGAAAATCTTTTGTAATTAGGAACTGCAATTACACGCCCTTCGACAGGCTCAGGGCGAACGGAAATAATAAAATGAGATTCCATTAATGAACCTCCACGAATACCAGTCCAAGCAGGTCTTTAAACAATACGGCTTGCCGGTGCCCAATAACCAGGTGGTGAAATCATCGGCTGATGCAGCCGCTGCAGCCAGTGCACTTGCAGGCGAGCGATGG
>JAASSE010000170.1 GCA_021768055.1 Gammaproteobacteria bacterium
CGGGATCAGCCGCCGCCCTTGACCGTGCTCAGTCCGAGGATCTCCCAGTCCTGCATGCCGCCCCGGTACCACTTGATCTTGTGGGCGGGGTAACCGAACTTCAGCAGGTTCTTGATGTTGTTCGGCGACTGGCCACACCACATGCCATTACAGAACAACACCAGTGTCTTGGCCTTGCTGAAGTTGAGCAGGCCTTCGCTTTCGGTTACACCGAACTCGTTTTCCATGATTTCCATGATGGAAACCGGGTCAGCGCCCTTGGCGGGATTCAGCTTGGTCCACGGGATGTTTTTCGCGCCGGGGATGGTACCTTTCTTCACCCAGTCAGGTGTGCGCGAGTCAACAACCAGAATGCTACTGTCGCCGGCAGCCATCTTCTTCAGGTAGTTGATTACTTCTATTTCACCGATGGTTTCAACACCCGGTGACAGTGTTGATGGCTGAATGCAAAACGGGGGGCAGGGGCGCGAGGTTTTGGCGAAAGACGCTTTTACAGTGTTCTTGTTGTTCTGGTTACGTGAAATTTTTACTTTCTTACCTTTATGAACAACTTCCGCATCCATCATTCCCTTAACGATAGCAACTGGCTTTCCAGCAATCGCATTCACAGACAACGCCATACTGGCAGCCATGAGTGTTACAGCAATCAGAGTTGGTTTGGCCATTATTTTCATTCTCCTAAGGTTGGTTGAATAATAAATGCAGATCTTCTGCCTGCTTGATCGAAAGAAATCAGGATTCAATCAAGATTGGTGTTTACTCACAATCTGGTTCTTTTTCGTCTTCTTTAGGCTTTTCCCCGCCTTCAGGCTTCTTACCACCTTCCGCGGCAACGATATCGCATGCGCCCGGATCAGGCACAGCAACCGATGCATACGCGGGCACGGATAACGCCAGGATAGTAACTATTGATATTGTTAAACGTACCAGAAAAGCCATCATATACCTCGTGTCCGGCTTGAACAGAGCCGCATAGATTACCAGAGAAACCGGAAAACGATAGGACAATATGGCAGGCTGGTTGAGTTAAGACACTGTCTTAATTGAGGTTATTCCAGGATGGATTCGCCCTGCATCAGACCTTCGATGGTTTCGCGTTCACGCACGACCATGGCCTTGGCGCCGTCAACCATGATCTCGGCCGCGCGCGGCCGAGTATTGTAGTTCGAGCTCATGGAAAAACCGTAGGCCCCGGCAGAGCGTACCGCGAGGATGTCACCCGGACTTAGCACCAGTTCGCGGTCCTTGCCAAGGAAATCCCCGGTTTCGCACACCGGCCCGACCACATCATAGCTTTGTACACTACCTATGTTGGCTGAAGATTCATCCGGTCTTTGCCGTACTGAAATGATCTCCTGCCAGGCTGAATACAGCGACGGGCGCATCAGGTCGTTCATCGCGGCGTCCACTACCGCAAAGTTCTTGTACTCGCTGTGCTTCAGGTACAGCACCTCGGTGAGCAGTATGCCGGCGTTACCGGCAATCGCGCGCCCCGGTTCGATCAGGATTTCCAGGTCGCGGCCCTTCAGTCTTTCCACCAGTGCAGCAGCCTGTTGTGCCGGCTCTGGTGGCTCTTCATCGCGGTAGCGGATACCGAGGCCGCCGCCCATGTCGAGGTGCTGCAGGCCAATACCCGATTCCGTCAGCTGGTCCACCAGTACCAGTACGCGCTCCAGCGCATCAACAAACGGCGCGATCTCGGTGAGCTGTGAACCGATATGGCAATCGATGCCACGTACCTCGATATGGCTGGACTCCGCTGCGCGCTGGTATGCGGTGCGAGCGTCTGTAATGGAAATGCCGAACTTGTTTTCCTTCAGCCCGGTTGAAATATACGGATGCGTTTTAGCATCGACATCCGGGTTCACGCGCAGCGACACCGGCGCCTTGACTCCGTGCGCCTGGGCGACGGCTTCGATGAGTTCAAGCTCGGGTATTGACTCGATGTTGAAGCAGCGGATGCCGACTTCGAGTGCCCGTTCGATTTCATCGCGGCGTTTACCCACGCCTGAAAACACGGTTTTTCTGGCTTCACCACCGGCCGCGAGCACGCGTTCGAGCTCGCCCACCGAGACGATGTCAAACCCCGAACCCAGTCGCGCCAGTACGTTCAACACCGCCAGATTGGAATTGGCTTTTACCGCGTAGCACACCAGGTGCGGATGCGTCGACAGTGCATCATCAAAGGCTTTCCAGTGGCGTTCTATTGTTGCGCGCGAATACACGTAACAGGGTGTGCCCCAGTCTTTCACGTGTGACGTGATATCAACATATTCAGCCCACAAGCGGCCGTCGCGGTAATTGAAATAATCCATCAGCCGCTTTTCTCGCCAGAGTTATTCTGCTGCTCATCCGGCAGATACAGGTCACCGGTCTTGCCGCAGGCGACCAGTAGCAAACAGGTTAACAACAACACGGATAATCGCATCAATGCCTTCGCTCATACAGGTTGAGTGGTCAAAGCCCGATTATTGCAATAATCTGTGCGCTCCGAAACCTGCCTGAACACTTTATGAACGACGACAGCCCGATAATCATTGAACACGGTGACAATATTGATGCGTCCGTGATCTGGCTGCACGGCCTCGGCGCCGACGGCAGCGATTTCGTACCCGTGGTACGGGAGCTTGGCTTGCCCGCATCGTTGCAAATCCGTTTTATATTTCCACATGCACCGGTGCGACCAATCACCATCAACCAGGGTTACCGCATGCGCGGCTGGTATGACATCACCAGTCTCGATATAGCCAATCGCGATGATGAAGCAGGGATCATGGAATCCGCGCAGATTCTTAACCGCGTTTGTGAAGAACAAATCAACTCGGGCATTGCAGCCAGACGCATCATATTTGCCGGTTTCTCACAGGGCGGAGCTATCGCGCTGTACGCCGGTCTGCGTTTTCCGCAACAACTGGGTGGCATCATGGCGTTATCAACCTACCTGCCGATGGCAGAACGTACCGTGGATGAAGCAAGTGATGCCAATCGCGACACACCAATCTTCATGGCCCATGGCCTGCAGGACGACATCGTTGCGTACCCGTTTGGCGAACACAGCCGTGAACAGCTGAAACAACTTGGCCACAACGTCGAATGGCACACGTACCCAATGGGCCACAGCGTCTGCATGGAGGAAATACAGGCCATCAGCCACTGGCTGCTTGGCGTACTCGGTCAAAACTGAGTTGCGACACTGAAAACCAATATGAGCTAATATTATTGGTGTAGGGATGCCACCAGATACCGGAGTCGCATGGATAAAAACATCACCCTGAGCATCGACATGTCGCCCGCCGAACCGCTGTGGAAGGTGGCGCCTACGCGTGATGAAAACGGCGACCCGGTCAGTGACTTTCTGATGATTATCCCGAAATTGCGCCACAAACCGAAAAACCATATCAAACGTACACTCAATAATATTGATGCCGCGTTGAAGCAGTTCAACAAAGACATCGTGTTCGCCAACATGGATATGAAGCTCAATACCCTGTGGGTATCATTCAGATCCGAGCCTGGGCTGTTCATGAAAATAGCCGCCGCGGTAAAGCTGCAGGTTCCCGAAGCGGTACTGGTCGGCGATATGAGTTCGCGTATTACCAAATAACAAAAATCCACCAAGAATAACTACAAAAGGATTCGTCATGGAACAAGCTATTGATGCGGATACACTGCAGGAACTGCGCAGCCTGATGGGTGATGCGCTTAATGAAGTGCTGCTAACCTACGTCGAGGTCATGCCAACACAAATCGAAGAGCTCGGTCGCGCGATTAGCCTGAACGACGCCGACAGCGTGTTCAATATTGCCCACAAGATGAAGAGCTCAAGCGGCAGCGTTGGCGCAACCGGCATCGCGAACAAGGCCGAAGAAATAGAGTTGATCGGTCGTGCTGGCGGTACCGAGGGCACTGCCGTGCTGCTGGAACATATCAGGGACATGTTTGTCGAGGCAGACCAGGTCCTGCGTGAGGAGCTGCGCGGATAAGCGCGTTACAGCATACGCTGACGTGCCTCGGCGATGTCTTTGCGCACCCGGTCCGGTGCGGTACCACCGACATGGTTTCTGGCAGCAACCGAACCTTCCAGTGTCAGCACACTGAACACGTCATCTTCGATCATGTCTGAAAACCCTTTCAGCTCGTCGATCGACATCTCGCTTAAATCCTTGCCTTGCGCTATGCCATAGGCCACCGCCTTGC
>JAASSE010000171.1 GCA_021768055.1 Gammaproteobacteria bacterium
ATCAACAGCGGTGCCAACATGAACTTCGACCGCCTCAGGCATGTGTCCGAACGCGCTGAACTGGGTGAAGAGCGTGAGGCGCTGCTGGCGGTGACCATTCCGGAGAGGCCGGGCAGTTTCAGAGCATTCTGCAAGACTATCGGCAAGCGCGGCATTACAGAATTCAATTATCGCTATGCAGATACTGATGAGGCGCACGTGTTTGCCGGCATCCAGCTCAGCAAGGGTCTGGCTGAAAAGGATGAACTGGTGGCCAAGCTCAAGAGCAAGAACTATCCGGTGCTGGACATGACGGACAATGAAATGGCCAAGATCCACGTGCGCCACATGGTAGGTGGCCGCGTAGCAGATATAACCAATGAAGTCCTGTACCGTTTCGAGTTTCCGGAACGGCCGGGTGCGTTACTGGATTTTCTGACCCAAATAGGCAAGCGCTGGAATATCAGCCTGTTTCATTACCGCAACCACGGTGCTGCCTACGGGCGCGTACTGGTAGGTTTGCAAATTCCCAAGAAGGAACGCAAGCAGCTGGTGTCATATCTGGACAAGCTTGCCTACCCGTACTGGGAAGAGACGGACAATAAGGCTTACAAACTTTTTCTTTAGGAAAAAAGTTTGTGTGGCAAGAGACGAAAGACAAACGACAAAGGACGAAGCAAGCCTCTGTGGTAAGCAACCCTATACCCTGATAATTCTTTCTTCCGTTGCGATCATATGCAGCGGTATGTCCCAGCTGTTTATTTTCAATGAACTGGTGCGCTGCAATTCGTGGGCAAGTCCGATCAGCCTGGGCCTGTGGTGGTTACGGTGTTTCAGGTACGCCAGCGAACGGTCGTAGAAGCCACCGCCCATGCCGAGGCGGTTGCCTGACTCATCGAACGCAACCAGTGGCAGCAGCATCAGGTTCAGTTGCCATGGCCTGATCCATTGGGATGGTTTGCATACCGGCTCCGGTATGCCGAAACGGTTGGTTTCCAATCTACTGTCTTTAGCATAAGGCGCAAAATACAGTTTGTGCTGAAAAGGCGACAACACAGGTATGTACACTTGCTTGCGCGCCTGCCAGGCCGCCTCGATGATGTAATGCGGGTTTATTTCACCGTCATTTGACAGGTAGCAGGCGATCCTTCTGCTGTTATGGAATTCGGGCAAGCGGCAGGTCTGGTTGGCAACGCCGGCAGCATGACCTGACTGCTGATTGCCTGAAAGCTGATTACGTAGTTTGCGTTTGTCCGAACGAAGGGCGGCGTTATCAGAAGACATGATGAGCGGGTTTAGTTAGAAGGTGCCTCCAAAAGTGCCGTAGCAAAAACTGCTAACCTTGAACCAGAAGTTCAGGTGGGGACAGCGACTTTGCTTCAGGCTTCCCGCTCAGGCGGTATTGCACACTGCATAGTCAGCACAACTCCCCTGGTTAGTAGTTAAGGCTCAAGGGATATATCAGATTGCTTACGTACACCCCAGAGACACCCGAACTAAATTCCAGATAACGCTGGCATTGCCAACGTGTCCGTATATTATATTTATGATAACTGAATTTCACGCATGGTTGTGTCAATTTTTTGTGATAAATCTTCAATGCGTGTGGTGAGATTGGAATGTTCGATTTCCAGTGATTTACCGGTGAGCATTTCATGGCACAGATTCAATGCAGCCATGATGGCAATGCGCTCGGTACCGATGACGGCACCTTTGTCTTTGATTTCGGAGAGTTTTTTATTGAGTTCGTCAGCCGACGCCTTGAGGCTTTCTTGCTCACCGGGGGGGCAGGCGACCCGGTATTCCTTGTCCAGGATCATGATACTCAGGGAATTCTGGTCTTTCATGCGGCGGCCCCTGTAACTGTTTGATCTGTTATGCGGTTTCCATGGAGCGCAGGCGTGTAATCATGCCTTCGACCTGGGTCCTGACCTGCTCTTTCTGTTCGAGCAGTGAAGCACGCTCACCTGAGAGGTGTTGCATTTGTGCGCGAAGATTGCTGTTTTCTTCACCAAGGCGTTTGCATAAGTCAAGCAGTTCACTAACCTGTTCTTCCAGACGGTTTATTTTCGAGGTGGTGTCGTTCATAACGGTATTCTGGTTATTATTGCGTTATCTACAGACCGGTTTTACCAAACCGCTTCTGTACCTGTGCCTCACAATAGTGAGCATTGCACTAATAGTAGGCCGTGAATCGATACGGGTCAAATAAAACAGTGAATACTTTTCAGCCACTCATTTTCAGCCACTCAGGCAATGTTGTTTCACATGGTAGAATCGGTCTATGAGTCAATTCCCGGAAATAACTGAACTGGATGAGCTTCTGTACCGCATCGATGCGATGATGGTTGCGGCTGAAGCGCATGGGGCTTTATGTGGCATGTTGTGCGCGCGTGGCAGCATCGAACTGTCGGAATGGGTCGATCACGTGATCGGCGAGCAGGAACGTGGCAATGAATTGCTGCATGATGTCGTACACAAGCTCTCTGAATTGCACCAGTCAACGCTGGAAATGATGAATGACGCCACCGCGGAGTTCAAGCTGCTGTTACCGGATGAAGACGACCCGCTGCCAGATCGGGTTGAGGCGCTGGCGGCATGGTGTGAGGGCTTTACCTACGGTCTTGCGGCAGGCGGCATACAGCAGGACAGCGATCTGCCTGAAATTGTTGACGAGTTTCTCAAGGACATCACCGAGATCTCACGGGCCGGTACCGTGGATGAAGACGAAGAGGAAACGAATCCGGAAGACGACGAGATGGCCTACATCGATATCGAGGGGTATGTGCGTGTCGGTGTATTAAATACCTACGAAGAATTGCAGCCGCTCCAGTCCACGCAAACCATTCATTAACAACCCGGGCTTTAATGAACAGCAAAACACTCGCCCAGCACCGAAAACAGTTGATGCGCATGATGGGGGACAACTCCATTGCGATTTTGCCGTCTGCGCCCGTACTGTTACGCAACCGCGATGTCGAGCATCGCTTCCGGCAGGACAGTGATTTTTACTACCTCAGTGGTTTCCCGGAACCTGAAGCCGTTATCGTGTTGATTCCGCACCGCAGGAAGGGGCAGTACATCCTGTTTTGCCGTGACCGGGACAAAAAGAAAGAGACCTGGGACGGCAGGCGCTATGGACCGGAGGGTGCGGTTGAGTATTTCGAAGCGGATGACGCCTATCCGATAACCGATCTCGAGGATATTCTGCCCGGCCTGATGGAGCCCTGCGAAAGTGTGTATTACACCATGGGCCTGAACCCGGAATTCGACAAGCACGTGATGAACTGCGTCAACAACTTGCGCAGCAAATCACGCGGCGGCACGCACGTACCGTACGAGTTCGTGTCACTGGACTACCTGCTGCACGATATGCGTCTGTTCAAGCACCGTGATGAGCTTCGTATGATGCGCAAGGCGGCGAAAATCTCGGTACAGGCGCACATCAATGCGATGAAGGCATGCCAACCGGGTATGTACGAGTATCAACTCGAAGCGGAATTTCTGTGTGAATTCCACCGCAACGGCGCAGGCTGGGCCTATTCGTCCATCGTCGGTGGTGGCGCCAACGGCTGTATTCTGCATTACACCGAAAATAACCAGGTGTTGAACGATGGCGAGCTGGTGCTGATCGATGCCGGCGCCGAGTACAACGGCTATGCCTCTGACATCACGCGTACCTTTCCTATCAATGGCAGGTTCAGTGCACCGCAAAGAGAGATCTACGAGCTGGTGCTGGAAGCACAGGAAGCTGCGGTCAAGAAAGTCAAACCGGGCAATCACTGGAATGATCCGCACGAGGCGGCAGTCAGGGTGCTGACACGGGGCATGGTCGAACTGGGTTTGTTGAAAGGCAATGTCAGGGAATTGATCAAGCAAGGCAAGTACAGCAAGTTTTATATGCACCGCACCGGCCACTGGCTGGGCATGGATGTACATGATGTCGGGGATTACAAGGTTGATGATGAATGGCGCCTGCTTGAAAAAGGCATGGTGATGACCGTAGAGCCCGGACTGTACATACCTGCAGGTATACGTGGGGTGAAGCGCTGGTGGAACATCGGCGTGCGCATCGAAGATGATGTCGCCGTGACCAAGGACGGCCATGAGCTGCTGTCCAAGGGTCTGCCGCGTACCTGCGATGAAATAGAAGCGGTGATGTCAGCCTGATTCAGTTATGAGCCGGCCTATCACAT
>JAASSE010000172.1 GCA_021768055.1 Gammaproteobacteria bacterium
GGTGCTGTTTTTTCTGTATTAGCAGCAAATGGATCAGTCAGCCTTTGTCTTACCCAGTCATCATAACCGCCAACATACTCGGCAACCTTGCCGTTGCCTTCGAATACCAGCGTGCTGGTCACGACATTATTCAAAAATTCACGATCATGGCTGACCAGCAATACCGTACCACTGAACTCGAGCAACAGTTCTTCGAGCAGTTCCAGGGTTTCAATATCGAGGTCGTTGGTAGGTTCATCCAGTACCAGGACATTGGCGGGTTGTGAAAACAGACGTGCCAGCATCAAGCGGCTACGTTCGCCACCGGACAACGACCTGATCGGTGCACGTGCACGTTCCGGTGAAAACAGGAAATTCTGCAGATAGCCAATGACATGAGTCGACATGCCGTTGATATCGATGCGCTCGCGCCCGTGTGCAACATTGTCAATGACCGATGCTGATTCATCGAGCTGTGCCTTCATCTGGTCAAAATGGGCGACCTGTAAATTGGTGCCTGTTCTCACCTTTCCCTGCTGTGGTTCCAATGTGCCCAGCAGTATATTCAACAGGGTCGTCTTACCGGCACCGTTGGGGCCGATGATACCGATACGGTCACCGCGCATTACCGTTGTGGTTAAATCACGGATCAGGTCTTCACCATCATAGCTGTAAGTAACCTGTTTCACTTCGGTGACGAGCTTGCCCGAGCGCTCCGCTTCGGATATTTTCATTGCGGCCGTACCCTGGAGACTGCGCCGTTGCCGTCGTTGCTCACGCATTTTCTGCAACGCGCGCACCCTGCCTTCGTTGCGCGTACGCCGCGCCTTGATGCCCTGCCGAATCCAGATTTCTTCCTGCGCCAGCTTCTTGTCGAACTGGGCATTGGCTTCGGCTTCAGCCTTGAGGAATTCTTCCTTGCGCCTTAAAAAATTCTCGTAATCACCAGGGTAACTTCTGAGCACACCACGATCGAGATCGATGATGCGGGTGGCGAGTTTCCTCAGGAACGAGCGATCATGGGTGATAAACAGCAATGCACCTTTGAATGTGAGCAGCTGTTGTTCGAGCCAGTTGATGGCGGTGATATCAAGGTGGTTGGTGGGTTCATCCAGTAACAACAGGTCAGGCTGCTGCACCATCGCCTGGGCGAGCAGTACCCGGCGTTTCATACCACCTGATAGTGTAGTGAATTCGGCATCACCATCCAGGTTCATTCTGCTCAGCATGGCCTCTACCTGCTGGTTCAGCTGCCAGGCCCCTGCTGTTTCTACCGCATGCATGGTCTTGTCGAGCTCCGCTTCCGCCTGCCTTGAATGCTCGGTCGCGACACGCTGGCTGGCGGAGTGGTAGGCCTGCAACAGGATGGCGGACTCTCCCAGGCCCTGGGCGACCACATCGAATACCGGCCCACTGACACCCGCCGGTACTTCCTGGTCGAGCTTGGCGATGACCAGCTGCTGCTGGCGTTCCTGTTCACCGCTGTCAGCACTGACCTCGCCTGAAATCACTTTCATCAGCGTCGACTTACCGCTGCCGTTTCTACCGAGCAGGCACACGCGCTCGCCCTTGTCGATGGACAGGCTGATGTTTTCGAGCACCGCCGGTCCGCCGAAGCCGATACTGATTTCACGAAGACGCAGCAAGGACATGGTGTTGTGAGTGACCCGTGTGGAAAAAAATGAGAACGATTATAACTGGTTTAAAAAGCACCATGATGCCCATGGTTTAGCCATTGAGTTTTCTCGCAAGTAACTGATTATCAATAAAAATGGGGCCTGTTGTACACAGGCATGGTGCAATTATTTCGACACGTATATTAGAGGAACGTGATGAAGTATCGGTGTCAACACGGATCCCGAAAAATATTATAACTAATTGATAAACAATATATTTTATATAATTTCGTCTGTTAACGTGAATCCGGGTGTAGCTAGTTGTCCACAGCCCCGGGGTGATTGCTGTACATAACTGTCCACAAAGTTATCCACAGCTTGTTGGTAAGTTACTGGCAAAAAAAAGCCGGTACGTGGTGTACCGGCATCAAGGTGAGAGAGCCTTACGACTTACACATACCCCCATCGAGGAAGGCAGATCAATGCTCACGGGCCAGTCCTCATCATTTGTAGCCATAGAGCATTGAATGGACTCACTCTAATCCCTGCATAATTCCTGCCAATATTTTATGTTATTGATTTTAATGAGTTTAATTCTAAAGTCGCTATGGCAGTAGTGCCGGCCAGTGTAATCTGGGCCGACAGCCATAGCCTTCTCCGGTTCAGGGTAATTGTCGATCGGGTGATAAAAGCAATGATTTTCAATCAGTTACAGAATATGTTCAAACTGTTAAAAGTAGTGACAGTCAGCGATCATAACCCAATACTGGTGCGAGCCAGCGTTCAACTTCCTGTTTTTCAAGGCCTTTTCGTTCAGCGTAGTCCTCTACCTGGTCTTCGTGGATCTTGCCGGTACCGAAATACTGCGCTTGCGGGTGCGAAAAATACCAGCCGGAGACAGAAGCAGCCGGATTCATCGCAAAACTTTCTGTGATCTCGACGCCGGCATTGGTATCCGGGTGCAATAATGCCCACAGCGTTGCTTTCTCGGTGTGATCGGGACAGGCCGGGTAACCCGGTGCCGGACGAATACCCCGGTATTCCTCGGCGATCAGTTCATCGTTATCCAGGTTTTCGTCTGCGGCGTAAGCCCAGAACTCCGTGCGCACACGCTCGTGCATACGTTCAGCAAATGCTTCGGCAAGGCGGTCGGCCAGCGCCTTGAGCAATATGCTGTTGTAGTCATCGTGGCTGGCCTCGAAACGCTTCACATGTTCATCGATACCGAGGCCAGTGGTTAGCGCAAAGACACCGATGTAATCCTTGAGTTCAGTTTCTGCCGGCGCGATAAAATCGGACAGACACCAGTTGGGGCGCCCCCTGGGTTTGGCCAGCTGCTGACGCAGGTGGTGCAGTACTACCTCAACATCATCACGCTGCTCATCCGTAAACACCAGGATATCATCGTCAAAACTGTTAGCTGGAAAGAATCCGATTACCGCGCGAGCAGTCAGCCATTTCTCATCGACGATCTGTTTCAGCATGGCCTGGGCATCATTAAACAGACGTCTGGCCTGTTCACCTACGACTTCGTCATCCAGGATTTTCGGATACTTGCCAGTGAGTTCCCAGGCATGGAAGAACGGTGTCCAGTCAATGTAATCCACCAGTTCGGCCAGGTCATAATCATCGAAGGTCTTAATCCCGGTGAATGTCGGTACCGGTGGCGTGTAATTGTCCCAGTCATATTCGAAACCGTTTTCACGAGCCTGTTCCAGCGTAACAAACTTCTTCGTTGATTCACGCTGGCTGCGCTGTTCGCGCATATGTGCGTATTCATCCTTGATGCTTTTTACATAGGCTTCACTGCGTTCCTTACTGAGCAACTCACCGGCAACACCAACGGCGCGCGATGCATCGGGTACGTACACGGACGCATGCGAGTATTTGGGATCGATTTTGACCGCGGTGTGAATGCGCGACGTGGTTGCACCACCAATCAGCAATGGTGTATTCATACCAAGACGTTCCAGTTCCGCAGCGATATGCACCATTTCATCCAGCGACGGCGTGATCAAGCCTGACAGGCCGATGATATCCACCTGCTGTTTTTCAGCTTCACTGAGAATCGTCTCGGCCGGTACCATCACACCCAGATCGATGACTTCATAGTTGTTGCACTGCAGCACCACGCCGACAATATTCTTGCCGATGTCATGTACATCGCCTTTTACCGTGGCCATGAGTATCTTTCCGTTGCTACTACTACTGGCATCTTTCTCGGCTTCCAGGTAAGGCATCAGGTGGGCCACGGCTTTTTTCATCACACGCGCGGACTTCACTACCTGCGGCAGGAACATCTTGCCGTTACCGAACAGATCACCGACGATGTTCATGCCGTCCATTAACGGGCCTTCAATCACATGCAGCGGACGCTCGGCCGCCTGCCGTGCTTCCTCGGTATCTTCTTCGATGTATTCGGTTATGCCCTTGACCAGCGCATGTGCAAGGCGTTCGTTCACCGGCTGTTCGCGCCAGGCCAGGTCTTCCGCGGCTGACACAGCCGAGCCATCACCCATGTAATTCGGCGCACTTTCGATCAGGTTGTCCGTCGCGGCATCAGTCCTGTTCAGGA
>JAASSE010000173.1 GCA_021768055.1 Gammaproteobacteria bacterium
CCACATCGGTATGGCCGGCAAATACGAAAACAGGCGCTTCCGTACCTTTCCTTGCCCACAGATTGTCCACGTCACCAAATCGCATGTGTTCGAGAATAAAGCCGAGTTTTTCCAGCCGTTCGCCCAGCAGCTGCTGGCAACCCTGGTCATCGGGTGTGACTGAAGCTCGGGCTATGAGTTGTTTTGCTAGCTCAAGTGTTTGTGACATCTATAGCTGTTCCAAAAGTGTCTGTTTGAGTTTGTCCTGCAGTTCCGCTGTTAATGCCTGTTTGGTCTTTTTATCGGTCAGGTCGAAGTAGTCAATTGCTTTTTCGCCAGCTGTAGATATTTTTGCATAATGTAATCGTATGTCGTACTTAATAAATGCCCTCGCTATGATACCGAGCATGCCCGGCCTGTCAGCGGCCTCAATGTGCAGCCGTGTACCATTGCTGTCTTCCAGACTGGAAAAACTGATGATTGTCTTTACCTGGAAATGCTCATGGAAGCGTGGTTTGGGAGGCAAACCTAATGATTCCAGGTCCTGCACTGAGAGCTTGTCCTGTATTTGCGGGATAATTTCATTGGCATAATGTTCCAGGTGCTCGATCATGTCATCCGCAAAGATGATCTTGTATGTTTCCATTAACGAGTTATCCTTGCAGCGCATAATAAATGCACCGGCGATATTCAGATTCAGTTGCCCCAGCGCACTGACAACCTTTGCAAACAGATACTCGACGTTACTACTGTACACAAACAGCTCGATACTGGCTGTTCTGCGATCAGTTCGCGCCCTCACCAGTGGTACGTGCCTGTTTGCATGGTTCATGATCAGGTTGGTATGCCACTCGATTTCCTCAGGTGTGTGGCGCAGAAAATAATCATCTGAATAGGTATCCCACAGAGCTTTTATCTCGAGGGTGCCGAAACCGAGCCGGGACAGGCGACTCTGTGCGAGGCGACGGTTATTATCAATATCATCCTGCTTGTCGGCGATATACTCAGCGCCCCTCTGCAGCATTTGGGCTGTTCTGTTGTACAACTCAATCAGCAGCTTGTCTTTCCAGCTGTTCCATTGTTTAGGATTAGTCCCGCGGATATCACACATCGTTAACAGGTAGAGGTAATCCAGTCTTTTGATGCTACCAACCTTGTTTGCAAACACCTCGATAACAGCCGGGTCACTGATATCCTCGCGTTGTGCCTTGATCGACATAGCCAGGTGATTACGCACCAGCCAGCTGACAAGCTCTGAATCCTTGTCACTCAGACCATGGCTCTTGCAGAATTCGAGTGCGTCAACAGCGCCCAGCTCCGAGTGATCGCCTTCTCGGCCTTTTGCGATATCGTGAAACAGACCGGCAAGATACAGCAGTTCGGGCTTCTGCAGATGATGTGAAATGCCGCTGGCCAGCGGGAACTCGTGGCAGAACTCGGGAACGGACAGCCTGCGCATATTGCGCAACACAAAAAGCGTGTGCTGGTCGACGGTATAGGCATGGAACAGGTCATATTGCATACGGCCGACAATATTGCCAAAGGCGGGAATATAGGCTGCAAGCACGCCATACCGGTTCATGCGACGGAACTCGTGTGTTATACCCCGTCTTTGCCGCATCATATGTATAAACAGGCGCTTGGCCTCTTCCGACTGGCGGAATGTGTCGTCAATCAGATACAGGTTTTCACGAATTAAACGGATGGTTTCTGCACGCACGCCCTGAATTTCCGGATGCAGTTCGTTTATCAGGAAAAGTTCAAGCAGGGTGGTGGGCTTGTTTTTGAAAACATCAGGGTGCCTGACTTCTATGTAACCGTGTTTAAGCTGAAATGAATCATTTAATATAACCGGCTCACCAGGTTCATTTCGATAGACGATAGCTTCACGAAACAGTTGCAACAGCATTTCATTAAGCCGCTCAAGTTCCATTACGGTGCGGTAGTACTGCTGCATGAATTGTTCGATGGCACGATTGGTATGTGGCTGTTCCGGATCATCGGTGAAGCCGAATTCCAGCGCCAGCTGATGCTGGTAGTCGAATAGCAGCCTGTCTTCACGTCGATTTGCTAAATAATGCAGGCTGCAACGTATACGCCAGAGCAGGTGCTGACCTTGTAACAGCGTGTCCAGTTCATCCTTGGTCAGAAAATTGTGGTCGACCAGGTCGTTCAGGCTGGATGCCCCGAAGTGGCGCTTGGCGACCCAGCCAATCATCTGAATATCGCGTAATCCTCCATGACATTCCTTGATGTTCGGTTCGAGATGGTAAGCGGTATCATTGAATTTACCGTTACGCTGGATCTGTTCTTCAAGCTTGGCCTGGAAAAATGACTTGTCATCCCAGATCTTGTCAGGCCCTGTTTCAGCCAGCATGGTATGGAACAGTTGCTCATCACCGGCCAGCAGGCGTGATTCCATGATGTTTGTCGCGACGGTAATATCATTTCTTGCCTCGTTGACGCATTCATCAATGGTACGCACGCTATGACCGATTTCGAGGCGGCTGTCCCACAAAAACATTACGAATTTCTCGATAGCTTCCCTGGTGTCCTTGTCCTCTTCATTTTGCAGCAGCAGCATCAGGTCTATATCTGAAGCGGGGTGAAGTTCGCCGCGTCCGTAACCGCCAACTGCAACCAGTGCAACAGCCTGGTTGATAGAAGTAAAGAAATAGTTAAACAGCGCACTCAGAATACGGTCTGTTAATGCAGCTCGGCCTAACACAATATCTTCGACGGGAGCGCCTCCCTGGTATAACTGTTTCAGTCCCTTGTTGATATTCTCAACCGCTGATTTAACAGTGGCGAGAGCCTGGTCGGGCTGTTTTTGCAGTACATTTGTCAGCGGCTTTTCGTCGAACAGGCTGCTGATTGCCGAGTTCGAGTTTTCACTCACAGCATGCATGTCAGAGCTCGTCACCCGGGACCCGGGTCAGTACTTCATAGCCATTGTCAGTGACCAGGATAGTATGTTCCCATTGGGCGGAAGGGCTGTGGTCCTTGGTAACCACGGTCCAGTTGTCGCTGAGCAGTTTGACGTGGCGCTTACCTGCGTTGACCATAGGTTCGATTGTGAACGTCATGCCTTTTTCCAGCTGGATGCCGGTACCGGGTTTACCATAGTGCAGTACCTGCGGATCTTCGTGAAAACCGCGGCCGATGCCATGCCCGCAATATTCACGTACGATCGAGCAATGGTTGGATTCAGCATGTTTTTGTATGGCGTAGCCGATATCACCGAGGTGAACACCCGGCCTGACCATTTCAATGCCTTTAATCATGCACTCGTGTGCCACCTTGGTGACGCGAGCTGATTTAATGTTGGGTTCACCGACCATGAACATCTTGCTGGTATCACCATGGTACTCGTCCTTGATAACGGTGATATCGATATTCAGAATGTCGCCGTTTTTCAGCTTTTTATTGCCGGGAATACCGTGACACACCTGATGGTTGACCGAGGTACAGATGGATTTGGGGAAGCCATGATAGTTCAGCGGGGCCGGGATGGCCTTTTGCGTGTTGATAATATAATCGTGGCAGATCTCATCGAGTTCACCCGTGGTAATGCCCGCCTTGACGTGCGGACGGATCACATGCAGCACTTCTCCGGCAAGACGCCCGGCAATGCGCATTTTCTCAATTTCCTCTTCCGTTTTTATGTGAACTGACACGGTAATATACTCTAAATAATCAATAAGTTATATAATTATTCTAGAAATAATATGAGCTATTTTATCATTGTTTCCTGATGCTCGATATGGTATAAAGCCGCCGCGTTCTACGCAATTCAGTTGATATGCGTCACCCGGCTGCCTGAATGGGCACCAAAAGGGCGACTATATCGGATTTTAATTCGCACATATACCGACACATGTAATTGGGTGCCGACTGATAATCGGTTATTGCATGGGGTATATGGAGGCTTAACCCTAAACAGGAGATATTATGTCTAACGTATCCATGCGTCTGATGTTAGAGGCAGGCGTGCACTTTGGTCACCAGACCCGTTTCTGGAATCCAAAAATGGCTGAATACATTTTTGGATCCCGCAACAAAATCCACATCGTCAACCTTGAAAAAACCTTGCCTATGTACAGCGATGCTGTCAATGCAATTGGCAAGATTGCTTCCGAACGGGGTACGATCCTGTTCGTCGGCACCAAGCGTGCTGCTCGCAATACCATC
>JAASSE010000174.1 GCA_021768055.1 Gammaproteobacteria bacterium
CAGCACGTGGCTGAGCACGATAGGTACCGAACAACCTGTCCCACCAGGGCAGGTTGAAGCCGAAGTTGCTGTTGGCTTCATCGTCTTCCACCGAATGATGCACGCGATGCATGTCGGGCGTGACCACGATCAGGCGCAGTACCTTATCGAATGCTGTATTTAATCGAATGTTGCTGTGATTAAACATCGCCGTGGCATTGAGCAGTACTTCAAAAATTACGACAGCCAGCACCGGTGGGCCGAGCACGGCAATGGTCGCAAACTTGATCAGCATGGAAAGAATGATTTCGATGGGATGAAAGCGTGCGCCTGTAGTGACATCGAAATCCAGGTCGGCATGGTGCACGCGATGCAGGCGCCACAATATCGGTACAGCATGCACCATGACATGCTGCAGATAGATAATAAAATCCATCGCAATGACGGAAACGATTACAGCCATAGCAAACGGGGCCTGGTAATAATTAAAGATCCCCCAGCCCTGCTCGCTGGCAAATGCTGCCATACCGACCGCGGCTGCCGGAAACAGCAGGCGCAGGATAAAACTGTTGAGGAACACAAGGCCCAGGTTATTGGCCCAGCGCAGGGCCTTGGATACAGAAAGGACGCGTCGTGGCGCGATAAATTCCCACACCGCCATAATCGCGAATACGCCTAGAAAGAAACCCAGCCGTATCGCGACCTCATTGTTCATGACAAATTCATTCATATCCATCAGTGATCCCTGGTCGTTAACTGGCATTACAGCCAGATTTTCTGCTATTATTATGTTTTGACAAGTATTCAATAGAATACTTGATTACTATCATAGTCCGACTGATATATATGTCAACCAAGAATTTCAAACATGATCTGTTTGCCCAGTTTGCCCGCGTTGCTAAAGCCCTTGGTAATGCTAACCGCTTGGAATTACTGGAATTTCTCGCGCAGGGTGAACGCAGCGTAGAAGCGCTGGCACAGGTCGCAGGGCTTTCGGTAGCCAACACCTCCCAGCATTTACAACAACTGCGTCAAACCGGTCTGGTCATAGCACGCAAGGAAGGTCTCAAGGTCTATTACAGCCTGAGCAGTGATGATGTTATCGGCCTGATCAACACTCTGCGCAGCATCGCAGAGCAGCAGTTGGCCGACGTCGATAAGCTCGTCAGCACGTATTTGACAGTGAAAGACGAGCTCGAACCCCTGTCTCGCGAAGAACTGCTGCAACGTGCTCGAGATGGGCTGGTTACAGTACTGGATGTGCGCCCGCCGGAAGAATATGCGGCCGGGCACGTTGCCGGTGCCGTGAACGTCCCCCTCTCAGAACTGGAACAATATCTGCATAGACTCAACTCCAAGCAGGAAATCGTCGCCTACTGTCGTGGACCTCATTGCGTGCTGGCATTTGAGGCGGTCGCACGTATCAGGGACAAGGGACTGAAGGCAAGACGCCTTGTGGATGGCTACCCGGAATGGAAAAGCGCAGGGCTCCCGGTCGAGACAAGTCATTAGTACCTGTCCTGGTTTTTATTCGATGAACTCAGACAGATCCTTCGCCTCCACTCAGGACAGGCTTGGCAGTTATTTATTCTGGCAACTTGTCGCGTAACGCATCACGATCAAACCACCAGTCTTCTGCCGGTACAATGGCACCAAGCACCAGCGCAAGTTTGGGTAAAAAGTCAGCCGGATCGTGCAAGCGGAGTTTCTCCATCCAGGCGCTCAGCGCTTCCTGGTCTTCAACTTCAGAATGTTCGCGCGCCACGTTGGTAACCATTTCATTGGTCAGAAACATCAGGCTTTCCCGCTGCTCGTCTGTTGAACGCATATCTGCAATGTAATGCGCGGTAATTGCAGCAACTGCGGCACCGTCGGCTTTCGGCGGTGTTTCATCGACGATATAACCCAGCATGTTAATGGTTAATTGCGGATCGATTGGATAGGTCACCGCCAGCCAGACGCCGTGCGCGAGCGCAGTCAGCGAAGCAGGCTGTGAGGTTTGATAAAGCACATCACAGGCCTCTACAGCTTCCTGCCAGAGTTCATGTTGCAAAAACACGTCCAAGGCTTCACGTGCCAGGTCCCAGGCCTCATCACCATGGGTGATACCCACCTTGGCTTCGGCAATGTCCAGCTTGAGCCGGGCACGGTCCAGCTCAGGAGCATCTTCCGGCAACGCCTCCAGCTGCTGCTGCTTTTGCTCCAGGTATTCCTGAATATACTCAGCCGATGCAGTGGCATCGCTGCTCTCAATCAGGGCATCATCCGGTTTGTTATCTGACATATTTATACTGTGTTTTTTCAGGTGTTGTTTTGTACTCAATGCCGGCGGTATTTGCAACCTGTGATCTATACGGATTTAGCTGCCGGCAGCTTGCAGTGCCCCCTGCAACGCTTGTTCGAATGCGGTTTCATCAATCGGAAACGGCAACGACGCGTACGCCTCGAACCGGTTTAACAAGCGTTGATACTGGTGCAGGTATTCTTTTTCATACAATACGATGACCTTGCTGTCGACGATGCCCTGCAGGCTGGAGAACAAGGTTTCGAGGCTGCTGGTACGATCGCGAAAGTCAGACTGGAAATTGAATTCAGCGACAATCACCGCCGGTCTGTGCTTGCGGATCAGCTTGATAGCCTTGCGCACCGAGTCTGTTGATACCACCTCGTAGCCACAACTTTGATACAGTTTTGTAAAGTCCGGGTAACCCCCGAGTTCGACAATCGAAAGCAGTACCGGTTTACTGCCGGCCATCAGGCTTGTATGATTTTGTTATCCACGCAGGCATTTTAAAGTATTTTCCAAAACACTATGGCAGGCAAACTCAAGGAACCCAAGGTGATTACCGATTTCAACCAGCGCATCGTGTGCCTGTTGCCAGTCGGTTTTTATTTTGACGATGAGCGCTGGGAAAAAATCTGGCAGCGCTTTGATGAAAAGGGCGATACCCTGTCGATGGCCGATCTCAAAAAACTGTTCCCTGATGAAGAAACGGTGCAGTCACCTGCCGAGGAAACCGGGGAAGTGTTCGACCAAATCAGAAAAAAGTAAAAGGCCTGGTGTTCAGTCCGTATAAAGATTCGTACATAGGCTTTAACTAATCGGAAATCCGTTTGTCATACTGCCGTCACAAAAGACGGTTATCGTCCCGTTCAGGTCTCCGGTGACGCACTACTATACCTATTTAATAGACTGACAGGCACCCAAATGGGTACGATTATCCTTGAAAAAGAGGCAGTTAGGCCAAATATATCAAAGATATAGTGATACATCGGCAGCATTTTGCCGCCACCAACCCTGATATTTTCTAAAATGAACGAAACTGCAGCCCCACAAGACGAAAACCTGGAAGAGCAGATACTCAAGGAGAGCATCGTCAGCGCTGCCGGCTTGAGCTCTGACCAGATCCAGATCGGCATCAAGGGTGACCCCTCGCTGCGCGAAAGTGCGCCGCTGCGCCAGCGTTATGCCAGCCCGGTCGACACCGTGTTCGACGAGCTCGAGCCCAACCTGGAAGAACTGCTGCTGAACCGCGGTGTGTACCAGTTGTTCGTCGGTTTCAACAGCGGTGAGATCCGCACTAACTCGGTATTTGACCCGCTGCGCGTGGAAATACACGAGGCCGCCAAGCTGGCGGACCCAGCCTATGTCGATCGCCAGTTTCCGAAGATTGCCTATGAAGACAAGATCGCGTTGATGCGCGAACTGTATACAACCCTGCGCGCAAGCAAACAGTACAACTCGATGCCAAAATACTGGCAGAACATCCTTAACCGCCGCTCGGAAAACTGGAAACCGCTGGAACCGGAAAACATTCCCCACATACTCTCGACTGTGCGTGCATTACGCGACGTGCAGGAATACTATTTGCGTAATATAACGATCAGCATCGTACAGGGAATTGTACGCATGCAATTTAACTGTGACGGTACCCAGATCATCGATGCGCACAATTTCAGGAATTTTCTGGAGGAAAACCTGCCGTAGGGAGCTGCTGCTGGAATGAGGCAGTATCTGTTTACCGATAATTGGCCAGTCGAACCGACTGGCGTTTCGAACCCCAGTCACCGTGTCCTTTTTCAAACACACCGGCACATTGCGTGCCGCAGTGGGTGCAGCAGCCATTTTCATCGAGCTTCCATTCTCCCAGTTCGTACCAGTCGCGTTCGATAAC